>NZ_JBVAYM010000021.1:0-38341 GCF_055420025.1 Traorella sp. mt218 | reverse complement strand
GCTTTTTAGCACTGTCAAGTATTGACTGCTAATTTTTAAGACAAATATCCTCATCTGTCAAAAAAACAGAAGTTTCTAACCTCTGTTTTTTAACTAAAATAAACTAACTCTTCTTTTAATGGTGGAATTCGCTTATAAGAGATTTCTTCCAGCATAGGTACTTCACCATGATACTCTTCATCATAGACCACATGTATCTTGGCTTTCAACTGTAACCAGTCACCATCCACCATTTGTTCCGCATGTTTGCTTTTCACCATATACCCGATCAGCTGCGTATCTTCCGCGCAACAAACCATGGCATTACGTCCGATAACATAAATATCATCCGGATCTTCCCTGCGGCGCATCACCCTGCCCTGAATTACGACCGTCTTACCATCATATTTACGGGCATTGTCGAGAGCATCCATATACCATAAGCCATAATCATCATCATTGATTTCAATGACATCCGCACTAAGATCAAACGGCATCTCCTCATCAGTCATCGGTGATATCGTACCATCTTTCAATTCATAAATGATCTGAGCCCCTTTATTGATCGATTTTACATTCGTACGCAAATAGGCCTTCTTAGTATTTTCATCACAACGATTGAACACGATGACATCTGCCGGATTGATCACATTAAACATAAAGGTACGCATGTTATTGATATAGTTCGTAAAGGTAGAAGCATCGATCGTACTTAATATCTGAACGACGATCCAGTCCAATGGCAATTCAATATCTAAAAAATCATCAATATTCCACGTACCATTAAATTCTACCATGACACGATCCGGTGTATATTTATTATCCAGCTCACGAAGGATATCCGTATTCAATTGACTCAGATCGTCAAAATATTCAACATTCGTATATGTTTCCTTTAAAAACTTATCATCATATTCTTCAATACCTTCTTCAAACACCAAAAGTAATGTTTTCTCACCCTCATTAAACCCTTCATCTCTTAAAGTTGTCTGAATCAGCGTTGTCTTGCCGCTTTCCAAAAAGCCGCAAAAAATATATACAGGTATTGCCATCTTATCCTATCCTAAAGATCTCTTTGATCTTATCTTCATCAATGGTACTGCCAATTACGACGATCTTACCAATGGTCTGTACCTCACCCGGACGAATATCAATTTCATTTGGTACATAATCAAAGAACAGCCATCCTTCATTAGATTTCACCATTCCTTTAGCTCTCAAGATATTCTCATCCAACTGTGCGAGCATATCATGAAGTTCTTCCTTCGTATAGCTATGCGCCGTATCATAAGCCACACTTACAAAATCATCATCTGCATGATGGTGTCCGTGATGATGGTGATGGTCATGTCCGCATCCACATTCATGGTCATCGTGATCATGGCAGCACTCATAATCATGCTCATCATGATCGTGACAGCAGCATTCATGATCCTCTTCATCGTGATGATGACCACAACATTCATGCTCTTCATCATGATGTCCGCAACAGCATTCATGTTCTTCCTCATGGTGATGTTTGTCATCAGCCTCATCCATGACCTCTAAGATCTGATGATCGCTCAGCTCATTCCAGTCACTGATGATACATTTCGCATCCGGATTAAATTCATGGATCATATGTACGACTTCTTCAACCTTTTCATCACTGACATCCTGCGTACGGCTCAAAATCACCGTTTTCGCATATTCGATCTGATTATCGAAAAATTCTTTAAAGTTTTTATGATACATTTTTGCTTTCTTCACATCCACGACACAAACCAATGCATTCACATGCAAATGTACGTCCTCAATGGCCTGAATAACATCACTCAGCTTACCGACACCGCTTGGTTCAATGATCAATCGTTCAGGAGCATATTCCTCTACGACCTTCAAAAGTGCCTCTCTAAAATCACCTACTAATGAACAGCAGATACAGCCGGAATTGATTTCCTTGATTTCAATACCCGCTTCCTTTAAAAAAGTTCCATCAATACCGACATCACCAAACTCATTTTCAATCAGTACGACCTTTTCATTCTTCAATTCACCTTCCAGCAGTTTCTTGATCAATGTAGTTTTTCCTGCTCCTAAAAAACCAGAAATAACATCTACCTTTGTCATCTTACATCTTCCTTTCTTCTAATAGATTTATAAATTCCTTCATATCCTCTACAATTCCTTCCGACGGATATGTCTTACAGGCATCATTAAAATACTTCAGATCCACCATTGCCTGCTCCTCATCCTTATTGACAAGAAGATCAATGCCAAACTGATCCAACAAAGAAGAAATATCACTCTTTTCACGATTCATTCGCTTCTTCATTTTTGAATCCATATATTGATCCACATTGATATCATCACTTGTCAAAAGCTCGATCAATACCAGATCATACATCACTGAAGTACGATAAATTGTCGATATATCCTTCTGATAAAGATTTTCCAGACACTTCTTCGCCTCATCGTACTTTTTTAGTGCCACCAAACGTGCGCCCTTACTTGCTTCAATACAGGTATTTAAGGGATTTGTCAAATCGGCCCCCTCATACAACTCAAGAAGCTTCTCATCAATTTCCTTCCATCTTTTTCCATCAGAGAGCTCTTTCGCAAGCATCAGCTGCTGATAAATCGACTGTACAGACGCCTTTTCCTTCAGCATACAGTAAATATTATACCCATCATTCGGTATATCGGCATCGAGCGGAATCAGATTCAACAAGCCCAGCAAAAGACCGATACCAACCATACAGAAACAGAAAATATGAAACAACATATCATGAAAAACAAGACCAAGGATCAAAAAGATCAAAGATACAAGAAGATTACAGATTCCTCCTCCTGCACAGTATAAGCAATACGCTTCAAGCTTTGAGCCTACCGGTTTCATAAGACACTGTCCGCCTGTTCCCGCTAACCGATATCGCTTAAATTTGATTTTATCCTGATCCTTCATCCACATATAAGAACCGATCCGGAAAGAGATAAACTCAAACCCGCTCAAAAGGCCAAACAAACAATGCCCTCCCTCATGAATGATGATCTGAAGCAAATAGGCAACCACGGCCATGATCAAAAAGTAGATCATGATATCAATTCCAAATCTTTCCAGTTCAAACATAGAAACAAGAAAGCCGCCTAAAAATAATCCTAAAAGGAGTCCTACCAGCAGCTGTACCAAAATGTTTTTGGTCTTCTTATTTATTTTCTTCATCGCTTTCCTCTCTTCCCATATGTCAACTATCAAAAATATCCTGTAAAATTCGCTTTCGCCTTATTATTATAATACAAAAGCAAAAGATTTTCACCTTTTGCCTCATTTTTCTATCGAACACTTTCTTTTTCAACAGCATTCATCTGAGCATCCTGCAAAGACTCCTCCTGCTGAACATGATTTTTTTGAAGATAGGCATTGATCTCCATAGAAAATGAAATAAAGATCGTAATGAGTAGTAAAACCAAAATAGCAGCCAATACACGAATATGCAAATCTGATTCGATTCTTTTCATAAATTACCTCCTAAAGAGCTAATAAATTTAGTCATAAAATCATGATAAATTTCATTCAGTTTTTCCTTGTCAATCGAATGATAAAATGTATCTGCTACAAAACCTCCAAAATCGTCATATCCATATAATATAGGATTCAGATCCATTATAACTTTTTCCTGATCCTCATAAATGATCCTGTCCTGCAACTCCTCGATCAACATACCTCCAGACAAATCTACGTATGTATCCTCACCCATCTTCTCCTTATCAAAAACCACAAGTGTCATCAACGACATATAACTTACTGCCACATCATTTTCAGGTATCAATGTCAGATAATACTGATAACCTTCACCAATATGATCAAGATTCATAGAAGAAGCATCCAGGAATCCTGTACCATTGAGAATATGTTTCCCTACATTTACTTCCGCAAAAACCGGATCTGTGTCATCACTGCCAATCGCCCTTCTTTCTAAAGTAATACCTTGAAAAATCTCTTCATCAATGTTTTCTGAAAATAATTGTTCATTATTCATCTGATGTGACGTTTTCGAATAAACCTGATTTTCAACCTTCACATCAAACATCCGGCCTTCCTTTTCTACCCTGAAATAAAACTTGTGATTCTTCAGCTCTTCACTTAAGAACCATGCATCTTCTTTACTGATATTTACCACCGTTGCTACGGATTGAGGATGGCTCATCCCACATTCCGTACGCACCATTTCTTCATTGATCGGATATTTGCCGACATCGCCTTTTCCCGTCTTTGAATACTTCAGGCTCATCTCATCAATAACATTGAAGATCTCCTCATTTTGAATCGGATATTTCTCAGATACTTCATAAAATAAAGAAATGTGATACATATCATTGTCAAAAGACACGATATAAGTACATAACTTTCCTACTTCACTGCTTGTAGGCGGCGTTACTTCTTTTTCTTCAGGCTGACATCCCATTAATATCAGCCCTGCCATGATGCATGATATCAATTTTTTCATATTTTTTCCCTTTCCTTTTATTAAAAATATTATACAAAATAAATGCTTAAAAATAAATAACTTTTTTTCATTTGCATATTTCTTGCATTATTTATGAGTTGGATTATAATGTTGGAGTATGAAAAAATTAAACAAAGAGGATCTTCCTAAATTAAAAGAATTTTCAAGAAAAGCTCAATACAACGAATATAATTCAAATGTCGTGACCATGGTCATGTGGGATCACGTATATGAGATATTCTATGAATTATATGAAAACTTTGCCCTTATTTTAGTTAATTACCATCACCGTTTCGGATGGCTGATGCCCCTGTGCGAAGAGAAATATCTCACAGAGGCTTTTTTGGAGATGGACAGATACTCTCGCCAATACCATATTCCTTATGAAATTCATGGCATGAATCAAAAGCTCAAAGATTATTGTGAAAGTCATGACCTTCATTTTGTCTATCACAATGATATTGACGCACAGGATTACGTTTATGATATTGAAATGCAGCGATCGCTTGCAGGAAAAAAGATGCAGAAAAGACGTAATCATTTCAATGCCTTCATGAAAGAATATAAAGATCGTTTTGTCTATCAGCCTTTACGAAAAGAAGATCAAGGGATCATCTTTGATTTTCTTGAAGAATGGAAAAATAACCATGCCGATCCCGAAGCTATCGAAAAAGAAATGAAAGGAATCAAAAGATTATTTGAATGGTATGATGAATGTGAGATCAAGGGCGGATGTATTTATATTGACAATGAGTTGAAAGCATTTTCCATATATAGCGAACTATCTGAAAATATGATCCAGATGCATGTGGAAAAGGCCGATCATACGATACGGGGCTTATATGTCGCCATTTTGAAATATACCTTGATGCATTGTGATCCTAAATATATCTATCTCAACCGTGAGGATGATTTAGGTTTAGAGTCATTGCGGAAAGCCAAAAGTGATCTGCACCCTATCTATAAGATCAAAAAATATCTGGCTTATCAGGGAGAAACAAAAATCATTCATGCTGATGAGGAGCATGTTGCCCAGATCAGAAAGCTATGGAAGGAATCCTTTCCTGATGAAGATGAAAAAAGCACTGAATTTTATTTTACCCATCTTTATCATCCGGAAAATACGTGGCTTGTTGTTCATGCATTTAAGGTTTTATGCATGCTTCAGATGAGAGAGATGACGATCTTTAAGGATGGTCATATCCAAAATACTGCTTTGATCGTGGGTGTTGCTACCGATCCTTATTATCAGGGATGCGGTTATATGAGGATGCTCATGAATCATGTATTAGATGAATCAACATTTCCTTTTTTACTTATTCAGGCTTATAACTGGGAACTGTATAAACCGTTTGGCTTTGAAGAGGCCTATCTGCATTTCTTTTCCCATTTTGTCAGACAGGGTGAGGCCAATGGGGAATTATGTTATGACAGCATCCATCTGTTAAAGCTTTATGAACAATTTACTAAAAATAAAGATGGCTGGCGGATTCGTAATATAGATTATTATGAAAACTATCTGATTCCATATAAAAGCATGGATAGTGAAATCTATGCCAATGATCAGGCTTATATCATCGTGAATAAAGAACATTCGCTAGTCAGTGAATGTATCTATACGGATAAAGAGGCTTTGATTTCACTTTTAAATCGTTTTGAAGAAATTGATGTATGTGCGGATATTGCTTTTGGCGCATATGAACTTCGTAACAGCATGATGGTACGAGGCAGTTTTGAACGCAATGAAAAACTATTTATTTCAGAAAATCTGTAAATGACAATATTGTTACGTAAACCTAAGAATTCTATGATATACTTTGATTACCAAAAGGAGGACCATATATGAATTGGAATTGGGTTTTAATTATTGTCATTGCAGTGATCGCATTGATCGTTATCTGGGCAATCGTGTCTTATAACGGATTTGTTTCTCTTAGAAATAGAGTTGAAGAGGCTTTTTCAACCATGGATGTTTATCTGAAAAAGCGTTATGATTTAATTCCGAATTTAGTGGAAACTGTAAAAGGTTATGCCAAGCATGAATCCGAAACGCTGGCAACCGTTATTGAAGCCCGTAATCACGCTGTAAATGCGAAAAGCGTCGATGAGAAGATCGCCGCTGAGAAAGAGCTGGCACAGTCCATGTTCAACTTAAATGCTGTTGCGGAACAGTATCCTGATTTGAAGGCAAATACGAATTTCTTGTCTTTGCAGAATGATTTAAATCAGATGGAAGGTGAGATTGCGAATTCCCGTAAGTATTACAATGCATTGGTACGTGATTTCAACATCAGATGTGAAAAAGTACCTAGCAACATCATCGCTTCACTTTTCCATTTTGAAAGAGCACCGTTGTTTGAAGTGGACACTGAAGAAGAACGTCAGAACGTGAAAGTTTCTTTTTAGAAATATATAAAGGGGACACTATGAGATATTTGAAAAAAGTATTTGTCCTTCTGCTCTGCCTGTTTGTATTCGCTTCACCGCTTCATGTTCAAGCTCAGGAGAATTTCAACATTGACAATTACAGTGTTGAAATACAAGTGAATGAAGACGGAAGTCTGAATGTTCATGAAAAGATCGATATGACATTTACGGATTATGTTCATGGTTTTTATCGTAATATTCCGATCAAATATAACATGAACTGGGGTGATATGGGTAAGAAAACCTATTATTTTCCTGTATATGATATTGAGGTCTTAAATGATCCTTATGAAGTAGATTCTGAAAGTGATGGTGTACAGATCAAGATCGGTGATCCGGATGAATATGTCTATGGACCAAAGACCTATGATATCCGCTACACCATCCAGACAAGAGATCTGGGCATTGATCAGGATTATTTCTATTATAATCTGATTGGTTTTTTTGACTGTCAGATCCAACATGTTGATTTCAGTATCACTTTTCCTGAACCTGTGGATGCATCTACCCTTGATATTCCGGAACATGAAAATGTAGTAACTGAGATGCAGGGAAATGTGATTCGTGGTGAAACTCTTTCACCACTCTACAACTATCAATCCCTGACAATTTATCTGGAACTGGGTAAAAACTATTTTGATTTTGTTCCGATTGCGGATCATACAAATATGGCGATGATCGTATGTGCTATTATTTTAGTCGTATGTATCTTGCTTTATCTGAAATTTGGCAGAAAGACAAAACCGCTTGTTACCGTTGAATTTAATGCTCCTAAGGGTCTTAGCAGTGCAGGTGTCGGTTATGTCATTGACGGTGAGGTCAATACAGAAGATGTATTATCTTTGATCATTGATTTTGCTAACCGGGGTTATATTACGATTTATGATGGTGAAGAGGATACATCCATCAAAAAGATAAAGGATATTGATCCTGCCTGTGCCGGATATGAGCGAACCTTCTTTAATGCTCTTTTCAAAGAAGGCGAAGAGGTCAGCTTAAAGGAGCTTCAGGAGCGACATTTTGGTGATCAGATACGGAGCACAAAGGAAATGATCTTTAATTATTTTCATCTAAAAGAAAATAAGATTTATTCAAACGGTTCACTAACGATCCAAATCGTTATAACGATACTGGCCGGATTGGCATTAGGCTTGCTTACATCGACGACCTATTATCATCAAACAGGAATGATCGATCTGGCAATCCTACCGCTCATTATCCTATGGCCACTGCTGAGTGCATCCATGATCTTTTGGATCATCTTATCAAGAAAAAGACACGTCTATTCTAACGCAAAGACTATGCTGATAAGCACTCTTGCCTGTGTCATTCATCTGATTCTTCTGCTTGTTTCGCTTATTTTCTTAAAAGAAAATATAGCTGCCTTCATCTTTGTGACTGCATATACTATCGTAATGGCTTATATGATCGCAACAAGTGGAAAGCGCAGTGCCATCGGCAATCGCTGGCTGGGACAGATCCTGGGTTTAAAGGATTTCATCATGGAAGCGGAACAGGACCGTTTAGAAATGCTGGCAGAAGAAGATCCGTCTTATTTCTATCACATCCTTCCTTATGCCTATGTGCTGGGAATCAGCGATGTATGGTCAAAGAAATTTGAATCGATCAATATTCCTTCTCCAGTCTGGTATTCTTCTTATGATGCTTCAACCTTTACCACAGTCCTGTGGATGTCGCATTTCCATGCGACCATGCATTCTTTTGATTCTCTCGCATCTGCTATTACTCCTCCATCATCTTCCAGCGGAGGCTTTAGCGGAGGCGGTTTCTCAGGCGGAGGCTTCGGCGGAGGCGGAGGCGGAAGCTGGTAACAAAAACATCAGGTCAACACCTGATGTTTTTTTCATTTTATCCATTCTTCTTTCAACAAGGAAAACAACTGATCATCATAAATGATTCCACCATATCCTTGAACCGCATGACGCAAAGTTCCTTCATGAGTAAATCCAAGTTTTTTCAATAAGGATACCGATGCATCATTACCAACAAAAACACGTGCACCGACAATCTCAATACCCTGTTCAAATAAATACGAAAGCATTGATTTTAAAGCTTCGCTCATATAACCATGCTTTGCTTCCTTCTCATCAAGATAATATGAGATACATGCAGATGTCACACCGTAGCGCAGCATATCCTTTTCAATACCGATAAAGCCGATGATCTTATGATCAAATTTTCTTTCTAAGACAAAATTATCACTGATTTCTTTGAAAAGCTGTTCTTCATCACATATTTCCATCGCATTATACTTCAATACAAAGGCACTGTTTCTTATTCCAAGGAAATCATGGATATCTTCCTGTTTTCCATTGCGCAAGATCAATCTTTCTGTTTCCAGCATAATAAATCCCTCAGCTCATCAAAATCACGAATGATTCCCTTTACTTCATATGGGAAACTGTCTTTAGAAGAAATGACATAGATCTCTGAAATTCCTGCTCTTTTAGCGGCTATCACTCCTGCCGGTGAATCTTCGATCACCATGACATCTTGAGGATCAACCCCTAGCTTTTCACATGCCAGCCGATAGATCGAGGGGTCCGGCTTTCCCGGCAGATAACCGTCATCATAAACGACCTTATCATAATCAAACCATCGATCTAAATGAAATACCTTAAAATAAAAATCTACATTGCTCTTATTAGCACCTGTCGCAATCGTAAAAGGAATCTTTTTTTCTTTGAGGATATCAAAAAAGCCGGTTGCCCCTTTGACAAGTGAAATATCCATCGTTGAACATATATCACGATAGCGTTGTTCTTTTTCTTCAGAAATGCGATGAATCTCATTTAAATCATCGATATGAAAGATATCTGCGATGATCGCATTGTTATCTCTGCCAAAAATTCGTTTCAAAAATTCTTCAGTCGTAAATTCAATATTTAGTTTTTCTTTGATATATTTTCTCCATACATCAATATGGATATCAGTATCATTAAAAAGAGTTCCATTAAAATCAAATAATACAGCTTTCATTTCATCACCAAATTTAGTTTAAAGCATTTTTTATACTTGTCAATAATTATGTGGAATTTCCACCCATTCTGTCAATGAATATGGAATTGAGTGATCATAGATGAAAGGTTTCGGCTTTTGAATATTTTCTATTAACGAAGAGCTGAATAAAATTTGTTCGAAAGAAGAAAAATATTCTCTTTGATGATGAAAAACCTCTTCAAATAAACGTTCATAGGCTTCCGGTGTATTGATACGATTGATTTCTACACAGCTCTGGCAAAAATCCATCTGAACGGTTTCAATCTGATCCTTCGCCCCCGGCTTTTTTATATTAAATTGCAGATAGACTCCTTCTGTTGGCTGGATCTTGATTTCCAAAAGATTAGAAGGACTTCCCTCCAACGCCTTAAATTTCACGATCACGACAATTTCTCTTTTCTTTAGTTTCTTACCGGTACGAATATAAATCGGTACATCTTGCCATCTTTCATTATCGATAAAGCATTGCAGCTCTGCATAAGTTTCCGTATTCGAATGCTCATCAACATCCTTTTCATTACGATATCCTGAATATTGACCGAGAAGGATTTGATTGATTCGAAGCTTCTTTAATATCTGCATTTGAGCTTCATGCTGATTCTCGCTCTCTTCCATCGTCAGAATGGTCAGTATCTGAAGAAGATGATTCTGTACCATATCCTTCAAGGCTCCACTGGCATCATAATAAGCACCACGGTTTAATATACCGTCTGCTTCCAATGCAGATATTTGGATGCTGTCGATCATTTCGTGATTCCAGCTATTCTTAAAAAGCGCATTTTTAAAACGTATCGTTTTGATGTTCTGGATCATTTCTTTTCCAAGATAATGATCGATATAATACACATGATCTTTTGGGAATAACTGCATGAGCTTATGATTGATGTCGATCATATCCGCTGTATTGACTCCAAAAGGTTTCTCAATGACCACATTATTTCTTTCTATTTGATCAAGTCGTTTAAATCCTTCGATCACGGAATGAAAAAAACGTGGACTTAATGCCAGATAAAAAGTCTGAGCCTCAATTTGATTTTCATGATAAAAATCATTCAGCTTTACATAATCATCAGCCTCTGTCAGATTCATCTGATAATAGACGATATGTTCAGAAAATTCATTGAAAATATCCTCATCAAAAGAAAGACGTGCATATTCACAAATCTTTGGTCGGATCATGTCAATAAATTGATGATGACTCAAATTTCTTCTCCCGATTGCAATTACTTTAAAATCAGCATCCTTTTTTAATGAATATAAATTATATAAGGCAGGAAACAGCTTACGCAAGCTTAAATCTCCCGTACTTCCAAAAATAGTTAGTGTCATAATTTACCTCTGACTCTAGTATATGTTTTCCAAATGAAAACTGCCAGTAATATGACTGAAGCTTAAAGATAGTCTTTCCAAAGTTCTAATTCTTTATTTGCATTCTGACGGGAATCTGAAGCATGGATACAGTTTTTGATCAATCTGTTTTCCTTTTCAGCCAATTCCATCGAATCCTTTGAAAACAAAGCTCGAATCGTATCAGGTTCAGCTTTTTGCGGATTTGTGGCTCCAATCAGCTTACGTGTATCCTCGATCAATTCTGAATCACTGCTGATGCACATGACATTGATCTTATGAGGTCCGTGAAAGTAATAACTATTAAACAATTTCCCCACAAAATTAAAATCAGCACCAAGCTTATCAATAGCCTCTTTATAATGCATGAGAAAAACTTGCATGACCTTCATATCTATGATCACTTCTTTCTGACTGTCGATATGATAACCATGATCCTTAAGCATCGTTTGAATATCATCCGCTATATGCCATTCATAACATTCCGGTTTTAAAATCATTAAGGTCTTATATTTCATAGTTTCATCTTACATGAGTTTGAGCTGTTTGTCGAGCATTATATAGCATTATATAAAGAAATGAGGAATCAATCCTCATTCTGTTTTCTTGAAATGTACTACGATTTCCGTACCCTTGCCTTCTTCACTTTCAATGGATAATGTAGCCTTATGATTTAAGACGATGTGCTTCACGATCGCAAGTCCTAAGCCTGTACCGCCTGTTGCCTTTGAACGGCTTTTATCTACTCGATAGAAACGCTCAAAAATTCTGTCATGATACCGTTTAGGAATACCGATACCATTATCCTTTACACTTAAATAACTTCCCTGATCATCATGATCAACCGTAATATCGACACGTCCCTCCGGTTTATTATAACGAATTGCATTATCAACAAGATTTGAAATCAGCTCCACCATTCTTTCTTCACTGGCATTGATGATTTCACTTTGTCCATGCAGATAAACGGATACCTGATATTTTTTAGCGCTCACTTCAAGTGATGGCAGAGCATCCTTTGCGATTTCATATAAATCGACCTTGTCATAAAATTCAGTGCCTTCACTATCCAATTCTGAAAGCCTGATAATATCATTGATCGTCGTTAACAATCTGGCACTGCTTTTATGAATCTCATGAGCAAAATGCTTCACATCGCTCTCACTTGCCATACCTGTTTCAATAAGCTCTGAATAACCGCTGATACTGGTAAGCGGCGTTTTTAATTCATGGGTCACATTCGCAGTAAAATCCTGTCGCATCTTTGACTGGCGAATGATATTTTCATGCTGCTGCTGGATCGTATTAACAAAAGGCACAAGTTCTTTATATATTTTCACATCCTGCATATGATCGATATTGCTTGCCAATTCGTTGATCGGCTCCATGATAGAATGTGTCAGCATCCTTGAAATGACTACCGCTAAGATCATGATGCAAACCACCAAGCCTAAGATCAACGGCAGGGTTTCAAAAAAGATACTGGAAACAGAGCTTACTTCCCGTGAAACACGAAGAACCCTTCCATCATCCAAGCGCATCGCATAATAATATTCCGTCGTATCACTAAAGGTAGAGGAATTACGAATCATCATTGATTCGCCATTTTTTCTTGCTTCCATTACTTCCGGACGATCATTATGATTTTCCATCTCTTCAACATCCGCTTCACTATCAATGCTGACCGTACCATCCGCTTCAATCAAAGTAATCCGAATATCTTCTTCATCTGCGATTTCCTCGGCTTTCTCCCATCCTTGAGTTTCTAAGAGGACCTGACCGAAGGTCTTGAGATCATAACCGATCTGATCCTGAAACCGTTTATAGAAAACACCCATCGTCAGCAAAAGACTGGCAATGATAGAAACAGCCGCTATCAGAAAAAACTGTCGATGTATTTTATTCTCCATATTACTCCAACATATATCCTACATTACGGACGGTTTTGATATAACTTCCGGCACCCTTTAGCTTCTGGCGCAAGGTTTTGATATGCATATCCAAGGTTCTTGATTCACCTTCAAAATCAGTTCCCCAGACTTTTTCCATCAGTTTTTCTCTTGTCAATACGATACCACTGTTGATCAACAACAGCTTTAAAAGCTCATATTCCTTAAACGTCAGCTCGATTGCTTCATCATTCACATAAACACTTCTTTTTTCATCATCCATCAGAATCTCACGCAAAGATAAAACCTTTTCATTTTCTGAATAACTGCTCCTTCTTAAAAGAGCCTTTACTCTTGATATCAGCTCCATGACACCAAAAGGCTTTGTCAGATAATCATCGGCTCCCATATCCAATCCCTTGACCACATCGATCTCACTGGTCTTGGCACTGATCAAAAGTACAGGTACATTCTTAGTATCTGCTTTTTTGCGAAGCCGCTGGACAATGGAAAGACCGTCCTCATCCGGAAGCATGATATCTAAAATAATCAGATTCGGCACTTTTTCATCCAGCTTCTTATAAAAATCTTTCGCACACTCAAAATCAACAACGGTATATCCGCTGTTTTTTAATGCAAATGTTTCGATTTCACGAATATTCAGATCATCTTCTACAATATATATAGTCGCCATATCAACATCCTCTTTTTTATTTTACCACGATTTTACATGATTAGTGTAACAAAAACAAGTAAAATAAGGAAGTATTCAGATGTAAATAATATGTAAAGTTATATATATTTGCCTATTTTTTTATAAATATGATAATATTAATGCATTGTGTTGGAGGAATTTATATGAACAGAAAAAGCCGCTCATTGATACTTTTGACATTAACTGCCATTATTTGGGGATTTGCCTTTGTCGCCCAGCGTGTCGGTGGTAATTCCACAGGATCGCTGACATATAATGCCATTCGCTTTGCATTAGGCTCTTTTTCATTGATTCCGGTCATGCTGATCTTTGAAAAAAAGGCTGATGACAGACAAAAAATATATCATACCCGTTATGCCGGTATGCTTTGTGGTTTTCTTTTGTTTGCCGCCAGTACCTTCCAGCAATACGGTGTCATGTTGACAGATTATGCCGGAAAAGCAGGATTCATCACGGATTTCTATATCATCCTTGTTCCTCTGTTTGGTATCTTTCTACATAAGAAAACGACACGCAGCGCATGGCTGGGAGCCGGTTTAGCTCTTGTGGGCTTTTATTTTCTATGCATGCAAGGTTCCTTCTCCATCAACATCGGTGATTCATTGATCTTTATCTGTGCGATATTTTTTGCCTTCCATATTTTAGCTGTCGATCATTATGCTTCTTCTGTTTATGCCATACGTTTTTCCTTTTATCAATATTTAACCTGTACCCTATTCAGTGCCATTGGCATGATCCTGTTTGAACGTATCCCTTTGGAAAATATCATGGAAGCAGCAATTCCTATCTTATATGGTGGTATTTTATCTGTTGGGGCAGGCTATACCTTGCAGACGCTTGGACAAATCGGGGTCGACTCGACAACAGCAGCCATTATTCTAAGCTGTGAATCGGTGTTCTGTGCTTTAGGCAGCGCCTTGCTTCTTCATGAAGTCATGACATTGCAGAGCTATATTGGCTGTGCCTTAGTATTCGCCGGTATCTTATTGGCCCAAATGCCCACAAAAAAATAGGATGATAATCAACCCTCACATCAAAAATGAGCCCTGACAGGGGCTCATTTAAATAGGGGGATTATTCATGTCATATAACAATTATTTTTATAAGATTACCATAGCTATCGTTAAGATCACACAACTGACAACAGCTATCGTAAGAATGATCTTTGCGGAAAATTTAAGCCATGTGGAATATTCAATCTTTGCGATCTCAAAACCACCCATGATCGCTCCGCAAGTCGGTGTAAATAAATTCACCAATCCGTTTCCGGCAACAAATATCATGATCATGACTTCCGGTGAGAACCCTAACTCAGCAGCAAGAGGTCCCATGATCGGCATGCTGGCCGTTGCCAGTCCGCTTGATGAAGGAATTAAAAATGAAAGCAGACAATATAACAGATAGGATAATGGAGCAAAAATACCGGCACTCATGCCCTGTAAGGCATTGGCAGCATTTAATAAGATCCAATACTGCAGACCTGTACCTCCTTCATCGACCGGAGCCATCAGGATACTGATACCACGTGCCAAAGCAATGATCAATACAACGCTCATCATATCACCGGCACCTGCAATAAATGATTTCACAAAATTCTTTTCTGATAATTTTCCTGCAAAGCCAATAATGATCGACATAATCAGAAACCATGTCGTTGCTTCCGCAAAATACCATGTACCGATATCAGAACCTGTCAAATGATTCGTCCATCCTTCAAAGAAGTTCACACCTAAATCACCCCAAGGAATAAAAGCAACGATCATTATTACAAATGTCAGGGCGAATAAGACAAGAACAAGCTTCTGATTTTTTGTCAAGGTATCATCCGCAATGAACTCTTTATCCATAAAGCTTTCTTTCATGCTTTCCTGTTCCTGTAAAGAAAGTATCGTTGATCCCTTATCAGCCTTCACCTTTTTCGCATAACGCATCACAAAGAATACTGAAATCGCATAAGAGCTGAGCCATAAGATAATTCCTAATATAATGATGATACCGTTATTGATAGAAACACCGTTATCAACAAGCGAGCTCGTCGCTGCCCCTACTGCAAACGGGTTGACCGTAGATCCTAAAACACCGCTTCCTGCACCCAGCAGAACCACCGATGCACCAACCAGGGAATCAAAGCCGGCGGCCACCATCGTTGCTGCCAAAAGCAGATAGAACGGTGTCGTTTCTTCCAGCATTCCATAGGTTGTACCACCGACAGAAAAGAGAAACATCAGTATAGGAATCAATTTCAATTCATTACCATGGAGCTTCTTGACCAGCGTTTTAATTCCTGAATCCAATGCTCCCGTGCTCGATATGATTCCCAAGAATCCACCTAATACCAAAACAAATATACAAACATCGATCGCATTGACAAATCCATTAAACGGTGCCATTGCCACCATCGAAAGGGTTGCTCCCTGAATCGGAGCCTTCTCACTGCCGGGAACAAACCAGGTAATGATTGCGACTGCGATCAACAAAAGCAATAAAATACTAAAGGATGATAACGATGTACGACTCTTTTTTTCAATCATGTCTTTTTCCCTCCTTTAAAAAAGTACACTATGCCTTAATTATCGTTCCGGTTTTACCTTTAAGTGCCAATTTGGCTTTTTTCAAAGAAGTGATCAGAGCTGTTCCATCCGGTGTATGTGATACATAATCTAAACAAGCTTCTACTTTTGGAAGCATGCTTCCCGGAGCAAAATGTCCTTCGGCAATAAAGCGTCTTGCCTCTTCAACACTCATCTCTGAAATTTCTTTCTGATTCGGCTGGTTAAAGTGAATGCACACACGATCAACAGCCGTTAATATCACAAGCATATCGGCATGAATATCTAAGGCCAGTCTGGCACTTGAACGATCTTTATCAATCACCGCAGCCACCCCGGCATAGCCATCCTCCGTTTCAATGACCGGAATACCGCCACCGCCAACTGTAATCACGATATCATTGGCATCAACCAATTGTTCTACCACCTTTAATTCCACGATCTTACAAGGCTTTGGTGAAGGAACCACTCGACGATACCCACGCCCGGCATCTTCTACAAACGTATAACCTTTCTCCTTTTCGATTCTTTCAGCATCCTCTTTATTGTAGAAAGAACCGACAGGCTTTGTAGGTTTTTGAAATGCCTCGTCATTTTCATCTACAACTACCTGTGTAATGATGCTTACACACTGCTTTTCAATCTGACGGGACTGAAGCTCTCTTTGGATTGCCTGTTGAAGATGATAACCGATATATCCCTGACTCATGGCTCCACATTCAGGAAACGGCATCAATGGCGTATGACCGCCGTTATTGGCACTATATTCCATTGCCAGATTGATCATGCCAACCTGCGGCCCATTTCCATGACCTACGACGACCTCATAACCTTCTTCCACCAGATCAACGATCGTAGAAGCTGTTTCCTTAACAAGCTCCAGCTGTTCCTCAGGTGTATTTCCTAAAGCATTGCCTCCCAATGCTATGACAAGTCTTTTAGCCATACTCACTCCTATTATTTCAAAGTTGCATACATAACCGCTTTGATCGTATGCATTCTGTTTTCAGCTTCATCAAAGACTTTAGAAGCACGGGATTCAAATACCTCATCACACACTTCCATTTCCTTTAAACCAAACTTTTCATAAATTTCTTTGCCGATCGTTGTCTTCAGATCATGGAATGAAGGCAGACAGTGCATGAAGATGGCATTCTCAGCAGCATTGGCCATCACTTCTTTATTCACCTGATAAGGTGACAGCAATTTAATTCTTTCCTCCCATACGCTGTCCGGTTCTCCCATCGAAACCCAGATATCCGTATAAATTACATGTGCACCTTTTGTTGCCTGCCCAACATCCTCAGTCAATGTGATCGTACACTCATTCTCAGCCGCGATCTTCTTGCAGGTTTCAACCAGCTTTTCACTTGGCATCTGCTTCTTTGGTCCGCATGCCGTAAAGTTAATGCCCATCTTTGCACAAGCAACCATCAAAGAATTACCCACATTGTTTCCGGCATCGCCCATGAAGACAAAATTCAAACCTTTCAGATAGCCGAAATTTTCTTCGATGGTCAGTAAATCAGCCAGCATCTGTGTCGGATGAAATTCATTGGTCAATCCATTCCAAACCGGTACCCCTGCATAAGCAGCCAATTCTTCTACGATTGACTGATCAAAGCCACGGTATTCGATACCATCATACATTCTTCCTAATACACGGGCCGTATCTTCAATGCTTTCCTTCTTTCCCATTTGACTTGAACCCGGATCCAGATAAGTAACCCCCATACCCAGATCTCTGCCGGCAACTTCAAATGAACAACGTGTTCTCGTAGATGTCTTTTCAAATAACAACACGATATTTTTTCCTTCCAAATAACGATGCGGGGTGTGCGTCAGCTTCAGACGTTTTAGCTCTTTTGACAGATCCAGCAGATAACGGATTTCTTCAGTTGTGAAATCCAATAATTTTAAAAAGTTTCTTCCACTTAAATTTTTCGGCATATTTTTTTCCTCTTCTTTCTTAATCTTCTCGCCATAACGGCATGGACATACATCTAGGTCCGCCACGTCCTCTTGACAGCTCAGCACTTGGGATCGTCAGCACTTTCAGACCATGCTTCTCCAACAATGCGTTCGTTACATCATTTCTTTCATAAACAATGATTACTCCGGGTGCAATACATAAGGTATTGGAGCCGTCGTTCCACTGCTCACGTTCTGCAGCGATCCGATCCTCTCCGCCACACTTGATCAGCGTCACATTTTCAATTCCGAGCACATCCTCAAGAATATGCTCCAACGTATCTTCTATTTTATGTACCTTCACTTCTTCAACACTATCACCGGCTGTAATCTCGTAAACTTCCAGCGGTCCTAAAATTCCCGGATGAACGGTAAACTTATCTACATCAATTTGTGTAAATACGGTATCTAAATGCATAAAAGCTCTCGAATTTGGAATATTGAAGGCCAATATTTTTTTGATCGTCGATTTAGGATTATTGAAGATATTCTTAGCCAGACTATCAATGGCATCAGGCTCTGTTCGCTGTGATATACCGATAGCCAGCGTATCTTCTGTAAGATTCAAAATATCTCCACCCTCAATATGGAAGTCATCATAGCGATCATACCATTTTTCAACGATGCCCTTATAATCCGGATGATAATTAAAAATATATTCAGCATAGATCGTTTCCCTGTTGCGAGTTACCGAATACATCCGGTTTAAAGCAATGCCATGACCGATAGAAGCAAACGGATCTCTTGTAAAATATAAATTCGGCATCGGTGCCAACACCATCTTGCTTTCTTCACTGACAAGATCCACCAGAGAATTTTCAATATTTCGTTTCAGCTCATTCACATTGATTCCTTCCATCGTTTTTAAAACCAATGTTTTATTATCTTTGATCTGATCCAGATAATCATAGATGATCCGCTGATACTTATTCGTTCGGATGCCACCCTCAACGATGAATTGTTTCAGAAATTTTTTACGAATGGCAGGATCCAGATCCAACACCTCAGCCATCAGATCTTCCAGATAGACGACCTCTACATCATTTGCTCGCAACAGCCTAGCAAATGCATCATGCTCTTCCTGCGCAACCTTCAAGAACGGAATATCATCAAACAGCAATTCCTGAAGCGTATCCGGTGTAAGGTTCAACAATTCTCGACCGGGCCTATGAAGAAGCACTTTTTTGAGTGGTTTGATCTCACTTTTCACATTAATACCTTTCATAAATTTACCTCTCTCCTTTTCAGTATTTTTCCTATTTTCTCACAGGAATAAAGGGAATTGTGTCAAATTTTAAGTGCAAGCGCTTACACATCAACAAAAAAATATAAAGAATCTGACAGATTCAAACTTTCTTCTCCCTTTCTGTACCTTCATTTTACACATTTTTTCATAGAAATGTAGGACAATTGCCCGTAATTTCATTGTATAATCTTACAAATTTATCTATCTCACTTACTTTTTTACGATACCTGCTCACATAGTAAAAATAAAAAAGCTTTCCTCATCATCAAGGAAAGCCTGTATAAACAGAAATGGCGTCCACGGAGGGACTCGAACCCCCGACCGTACGCTTAGAAGGCGTATGCTCTATCCAGCTGAGCTACGTGGACATTGATTGCTAATCTATATTATCACTAATATGAAAAAAAGGCAATTCTTTTTTCACCTTTTTATTGATTCATGACCATTTTCGACTTGTAAAAATGGCAGGTTATGTTATCATGAAACCGGTGATGACAATGAATTTAAGTTTTAAGATCAATCAAAAAGATGATTGTTACATGATTCGCAAACAGGTTTTTATGGATGAACAGGGATTTGAAAACGAATATGATGAAATTGATGATTGGTGTACCTTTCTTACTTTATATGACGATGATATTTGCATCGGCTGTGCACGTTTTTTTGAAAGTGGACAAAAAGACATTTGGATTCTGGGGCGATTAGCATTAATAAAAACATATCGCGGTAAGCATTTAGGCAAAGAAATCGTTTTATATGCTGAGAATTATCTAAAACAGCGAGAGGCAAAGGAAATTCACCTGCATGCCCAATGTAGTAAGATAGCTTTTTATGAAAGCATGGGCTATGCATGTTACGGTAATATAGACTTAGATGAAGGCGTAAAACATATATGGATGAAAAAGAAGTTAGATAAAAAGGGTTGAAATCCAGATATAATATGGTATGATAACAATGAAGACAGGATGCGCCGTTAGCTCAACTGGATAGAGCGTTTGACTACGGATCAAAAGGTTGTGGGTTCGATTCCTGTACGGCGCGCCATTTCTGTTTATACAGGCTTTCTTTAATGATGAGGAAAGCCTTTATTTATAGGGCTTTTAGCTATATAGTGATTTTTCTTATTCAAGCTCGCCACTTATTCGCCACTTTTTGAGGAAAAAAACCAATAAATTCTAATCAAGAAAATTATATTATTCTAATAAAAGAAAGGAATTGTATGCTAAAAGAATTAGAAATGTATATAGCCGATAAAAAAATGTCAGAATCAATGTAAAAGAAATATTATTGAAGCTTCCAGCCGGGAAAGCTTTTTTAAACAAGCAATTATTTTCCATCATATGAATTTCTTTTATTCCATTGTCTAAATAATACAAGACCTGTTATTGAAAAAACACTGCCTAAGATAAAAGCATAAGATACGGATATATCTGCACATTTTCCAAACATTAGATTCGTTAAGACACTGCCTAAATTCATTACCATTGAATAGATCGATAAGGTTGCGGCTCTTGAAACTTTCGTATACATATTCATGATCGTATCTAAAAGCGGTTATTATAATTGTTTAAACATATTTTTGTCAATGATGTTTTACATTGGTTTTACTTTAATAATATTATTAAAAAACCAGTTTTTTTTGTCTTTTTCAACATTTCCCTTGTTTTATTCTATAAATATGTTAAACTGTCAACGAAAGCAGGAGGCTGAAAGGAGAAAACATGAATAATATTGAAGTAGCTTTAAAAAACAATATTGAAAAAGCCGTTATGGAATGTTTCAATATCACGCCAGAACCTGGCCTTGTCATGATTGAGATCCCGAAAGATAATTCTAATGGTGATTATTCAACCAACATTGCCATGAGATTGGCGAAGGTTGTCCGATCGAATCCTCAGGTTATTGCGAAAGCATTAGTAGAAAAATTAGAATCAAATTTAGAAAATGCTGATAAGATTGAGATTGCCGGACCTGGATTCATTAATTTCTGGATCAAGAAAAGTGAACTTGCCGGAGTCATCAATACCGTGATCGACGCCGGTGATGATTATGGAAAAAATAACAGCGGCAACGGTCTGAAAATATTAGTAGAATATGTATCTGCCAATCCAACAGGTGCCTTACACCTCGGACATGCACGCGGAGCTGCATGGGGCGACAGCATCTGCCGTTTATTAAAGAAATCCGGTTATGATTGTTTAAGAGAATACTATATCAATGATGCCGGACATCAGATCGATATGCTGGGAGAATCTGTCTATGCCAGATATCTGCAGTCTTTTGGTATGGAAGCAGCGCTTCCGGAAGATGGTTATCATGGAGCAGATGTGATTGAGATCACTGAAGAAATCAAAAAAGATGTCGGTGATAAATATTTGAATTGTCCAAAAGAAGAAGCTGTGAAATTTTTCCGTGAAGAAGGAAAAAAACGTGAACTTGACCGTATTAAAAATGACTTAAAATATTATCGCTGTGAATTTGATTCTTGGATCAGTGAACAGAAAATCGTTGATGAGAATCGGGTAAATCTTGTCATGGATAAGATGGTTAAAATGGGTCTTACTTATGAAAAAGATGGTGCCATCTGGTTTAAATCGACAGAATATGGTGATGATAAGGATCGTGTATTGAAGAAAAGCGATGGATATTATACGTATCTGACACCGGATATTGCCAACCATGTCTACAAATTTGAACGTGGCTATGAAAAGCTGGTCAATCTTTGGGGTGCCGACCATCATGGCTATATCGCTCGTATGAAGGCAGCGATCGAAGCGATGGACTATGGCAAAGATGCTCTGGAAGTAGACATCATTCAAATGGTTCGTTTAGTTGAAAATGGCGAAGAAGTCAAGATGTCAAAGCGAACAGGAAATGCGATCACGATACGTGAGCTTGTGGATGATATCGGGGTTGATTCAGCTCGTTATTTCTTCGTGAGCAGAGCGGTTGATACTCATATGGACTTTGATTTGAGCTTAGCGAGAAGCCAGTCCAATGAAAATCCTGTCTACTATGCGCAGTATGCTTATGCCCGTATCTGTTCGATCTTAAGAACGAAGCCGGCACAGCGTTTAGATCATTATGATCTATTGACCAGTGAAAAAGAAGTAGACTTATTGAAGCATATCAATGAGTTTGTGAATGTCGTTTCAGAAGCAGCTCTTACAAGAAGTCCGAATAAGATCTGTAATTACATTCAAAAGCTGGCACAGTATTTTCATTCTTTCTATGGTGCTCACAAGATCATTGATGATTCTCAGCCGGAATTAACAGCTCAGAGATTAGCGCTATTGGAAGCAACCCGCATCACATTGAAAAATGCGTTAGATCTTATCGGGGTAAGCGCACCTGAAAAAATGTAATTTCATGACCGTCATAATTGACGGTTTTTTTTGATATTTAAAATAGATTCATGTATAATGAAGATGAGGGAATTACATATGAATCGTTATGCTACAATACAAGATCAATTCTGTTCCAGTTATGATAAAAGAAAGCTGTGCAGCTTTGATATCGAATTTGTCGACAGACCTACGAAGCCGCTTTTACATCAGACTTCACGTTTTTTATATTTCTTGAAAGGAAGCGGAAATATCAAGATAGACGGTGTTAATTATTCGGTTGTACCGGATACGTTTATTGCGATATTGCCATGGGAAACAACTGTCATAGATGAAGTTAAAGAACCGATGCAATTTGTGAAGATCGTTTATAATTCTGATTTTATCACCCAATCGATGAAATCTTCCTATAATACATCCAATGAACTTTTCAGCGTATTGACGCCTATCGGTAATACGCCTGTTGTTTATTGTACACCTGATGAAGCAAAGGTCATTCAGAATATCATGAACGAAATTAAAAATGAAACAGGTATTGAATCTATCTATGATGTTCAGGAAGAAAAAGAATTAAGCAAGATTTATGTGACCAACAAGCTCTGTGAGCTATTGATTCATTTTAAACGCTTCATTACTAAAAAGGAATGTATCCAGATGGATGGCAACAGTATCGAGCTGGATCAAAGAAATGCTATTTTTAAGTACATGTATTCTCATCTAAATGAAAAGCAGACATTGACAAAAATTTCTGCTATGTTTTTCATGAGTGAATCTGCCATCAGCAAATATATCATGGATGTTACCGGCTTTTCCTTTGGGGATCTTTTAAATGAAATGCGTATCGTCAAAGCCATGGATCTGTTGACATACACAGATCTTACGTTAAATGAAATTGCCAGCTTTACCGGATTTAGTGATGCTTCACATATCTCGAAGGTATTCAATGAACGTGTCGGTACGACACCAAAGACATATCAGAGCATCTATCGCAATCTTCATGAAATCTTTGGTGAAAAAGAAAAAAGCGTAAGCTATGAAATCATTACCTATATCTATGAAAATTATATGGAAGATCTAAAGATCCAGCAGGTTGCAGATAAATTTCATATCAGCGTCATCGAATTAAACCGTATCCTTCTTTTTCAGCTGGAAAAGAATTTTGATGATCTGATCAATTTTTTACGTATCAATAAAGCCTGTGAAATGCTTCTGACAACGAATGACGCAATTACAGATATCGGACTTCAGGTCGGTTATAATACGGTTAAGACCTTTAATCGCAATTTCGTAAAGCTAAAAAACATGACCCCGGGTAATTTTAGAAAAACGATCTTATTCCAAAAAGGAAGTGAAACGATCTTAGTTGAAAATTTACATCAGGAAGAATAATTTTTCATTTATATGTTGACAAGTCATTTGTTTTGATTATAATAATGTCATCGAAGATGAGGAAAAGTAGCTGTTCCTTCGCCATCAGCGAGTCTGAACAGAGTGGGAGTCAGGCGGTAAGAAGCACAGTGAAACGCACCTCGGAGATTTTGATTGAAGTAACAGTAGGTCAAGACGTATTTCGGCGTTAACGGATAAGGTGGCTTGTTTTTAAGCAGGCAAATAGAATGGTACCGCGAGTAACATCGTTTCTATACAGAAACGATGTTTTTTTTTCAAAGGAGGACGATAAAATGAAAGAATTAAAACATGAATTAGGCTGGTTTAAATTATTTGACTGTACCCATAACATATATGCTATCAGTGAGAAATATAGAGATACGATCTCAACTTCTTATTTGATTTGCGGCGATAATCAAAGCATCTTGTTGGATACAGGATGTGGTATCGGGCGAATGAAAAAGCTTATTTTCTCATTAACAAGTACAGTACCTACCGTATTGAATTCTCATGCCTGTGCCAATCATTCTTCTGCTAATAAGAAATTTCATTTGGTTCATATCTTAAATGAAGAGCATGAGATCGATTATCTTACCCATAACTATCCGGACGAATGGATCGCATCTCAAAAAAAGCTGACTGAGGATGACGATACCTTCCTTCCTGCACTCTTTACAACATTGCCAAGCGGGAAAAAATATGACTTGGGTGGAAAAACACTTGAAGTAATTGCCAACGACAAAACAAAAGTAAATGGCTGCATGCTGGCAGACCGCACAAATAAGATACTATTCTGCGGGGATATTTTTGACGAAACATGGATATCAAACCTCAATGAGGATCAAAAGGCTGAGTATATCGAGGGATGTAAAGAAATCATTGATGAATTTAAGGATTATATATGGTTCTTTTCTATCGGAGAAGTATCAAATGAAGCAAAAAAAGAATCAATAATAAAGAAATATGCATAAATGTAAAGCACCGAAAATATCCTATCTTGAAACAAAGACACTGATCAGTGAAGAACTCATCAATAGTGAATATCATCATATAGAAGCTGCTTTTCAATATGAAGATATAAAGATTGATGAATGTTTATTCAAAAATATCGTCTTTGATAAATGCTCACTTATAAAAAGTGATCTTATGGATGTAATCTTTAAAAACTGCGATTGTTCCAATATGAATTTTTCCAACAGCAGCTTGCATCGCATTATTTTCAAAAACTGCCGTATGATCGGTTGTGATTTCACAGATACTTATTTAAGCGATGTACAGTTTTTAAACGATCGTATTCAACTCATCAATTTTTCGGGAAGTAAAATTAAAAATTCACGATTTGTTGAATGCGACAGTCGTGAATCACGATATGTAGAAACTGAATTTAAAGACTGTGAATTTGACAACTGCAACTTTACACGCTCTGAATTTATTCATACATCCTTAAAAGGACTTGATTTTAGTAATAGTGATATTACAGGCATTACATTGACTGTCAATAGCATTGCCGGTATCATCGTTAATTCTTTTCAGGCAATCGAGCTCTCTAAATTATTAGGTATCATCATCAAGGAATGATTCATAGATCTTCATATTCACATATTCATTTTTAAAATGCCCATCTATTTAATTAAAGTATTTTACTTTTCTAAAAGGTGTCCATATAATTAAAAACGGGTATTTGTGGAGGTAGTTATGGAATATTTACGACTTAATAATGGTGTCCGGATGCCGATGGTAGGCTTTGGCACATGGGATATCCGTGGTAAAAAGGGAAAAGCATGTATCTTGGAGGCTTTAGAGGTTGGTTACCGTTTGATCGATACTGCCCAAATGTATGATAATGAAGATATCGTTGGTGAAGCCATAAAGGAAAGTGGCATCGATCGCAAGGAATTGTTTATCACAACGAAACTTCACCAGCCATGGGCAAGTTATTCAAAAGCAAAAAAAGGGATCGAACGATCATTGATCAATTTAAAGACAGACTATATCGATCTGCTGCTGATCCATGAACCATATGAAAATGCTTTAGAAATGTATCAGGCATTTCAAAAGGCAAGTCAAAACGGTAAGGTAAGGGCCATCGGCATTTCTAATTTCAATATCGCAAAATATGAAAGCTTTATTCAGCACTGCAATATCCTTCCGGCCGTCAATCAGGTGGAATCACATATTTATTATCCTCAATTTGATTTAAAAGCTGTCATGGCTCAGCATGGAACACAGATGCAGGCATGGGGATCTTTTACTGAAGGACGTAAAGATATATTTAAAGAGGCATTATTGATAGAGATTGGTGCAAAATATCATAAATCAGCTGCACAGGTTGCTTTGCGTTATCTTGTACAAAACAAAGTAGCAGTGATTCCTAAATCGGCACATAAAGATCGGATGAAAGAAAATATCGATATTTTTGATTTTGAATTGTCATCTGAAGATATGGATCAAATCCGTACATTTGATACAGGAAGTTCTTTATTTGGATGGTATTAAGACATTTAAATATATAAAAAGGTACTATTACGATTTCTTAGCTTCGTACATAGTACCTTATTTGTTTAGAAGACAATTTTTCCATGATCAAAGGCTTTGATTTCTGCCAATGAATAAAGATCATAGCCTTGTCTGAGAATATATTCATGACCCTTCTGAAATGATTTTTCTATGACGATACCGACTCCTTCAAGCTTTGCACCACTCTGATTCACGATATCCTCAACACCTCGAAAGGCTTCACCGTTTGCCAGAAAATCATCAATGAATAACACATGGTCATCATTATTTAAAAACTGTTTCTCCATGCAAAGCGTATAGGCTTTGTTTTTAGTATAAGAAAAGACCTCAGAGATCAGCGGATGGCGCATCGTTGAAGGCTGTGTTTTCTTTAAAAAAACTAAAGGTACCTGAAGCTTATATGCACACATCAAGGCCGGAGCAATCCCACTTGATTCAACGGTCAATACCTTTGTGATTTTTTTATTTTTAAAATGCTCCGCAAATTCATTACCGAGTTTTTCCATTAAAAGAGGATCGATTTGATGATTCATAAAAGAATCGACCTTTAATATATTTCCTTCAAGAATCTCCCCTTTTTCTAAAATAATATCCTCTAATAGCTTCATATGACTTCTCCTGAATAATTTTTTATCATCTTATCATACTCATTTTAAGTTTTCAAGATACCACAAAAAAAGATGACTGCCTCAATACAGTCATCCAAAGATTCAATTACATTGATTCATGCATGGTTCTGCGAATTACATCATCCTGCTGTTCTTTTGTAAGCTTATTGAAATTAACAGCATATCCGCTGACACGAATCGTCAGCTGAGGATATTTTTCAGGATGTGCCTGTGCATCTAACAGTGTTTCTCTGTTGAATACATTCACATTCAAGTGATGTCCGCCACTCTGGGCATAGCCATCGATCATCGTTACTAAGTTATCAATTCTATCAGACATTTTCTTTTCCTCCTTCTTATTCGTCTTTTCCTAATGCATTTGGTACGATTGAGAACGTATTTGAAATACCATCTCTTGAATATTCATATGGCAGTTTCGCAACTGATTCCAGTGAAGCCACCGCACCATGCGTATCTCTTCCGTGCATTGGATTCGCACCCGGTGCAAATGGTTCTCCGGCCTTTCTTCCATCCGGTGTATTTCCTGTTTTCTTTCCATAAACGACATTTGATGTAATGGTCAGGATGCTCATCGAAGGAACGCCATTGCGATATGTGCGATGTTCTCTGATCTTATTCATAAAGTTCTTAACAAGATCAGCAGCAATCTGGTCAACACGATCATCATTGTTTCCGAATTTAGGGAAATCACCTTCAACCTCATAATCAACCACAACACCATCTTCATCACGAATTGCTTTTACCTTCGCATATTTGATTGCGGAAAGAGAATCAGCCGCAACGGATAATCCCGCTACACCTGTTGCGAAGAAACGTCTTACATCATGATCATGCAGTGCCATTTCCAATGCTTCATAACAATATTTATCATGCATATAATGAATGACATTCAATGTATTGACATAAAGTCCGGCAAGCCATTCCAGCATCTGATTATATTTCGCCATAACTTCATCATAATCTAAATATTCTGAAGTGATCGGATCCATTCTTGGTGATACCTGGATCTTCTTCACTTCATCCATACCACCGTTGATAGCATACAACAGACATTTTGCTAAATTGGCACGGGCTCCGAAAAACTGCATATCCTTTCCTACCTTCATGCAGGATACACAGCAGGCAATACAATAATCATCACCCATTTCAACACGCATCAGATCATCATTCTCATACTGGATCGAGCTTGTTTCAATAGAGATCTTTGCGCAGAAGCGTTTGAAATTCTTAGGCAGTCTTGTTGACCATAAAACCGTCAGGTTCGGTTCCGGTGCCGGTCCAAGATTTACCAATGTATGAAGGAACCTGAAAGAATTCTTGGTAACCAAAGTTCTTCCGTCAAGTCCCATACCGCCGATAGATTCAGTAACCCATGTAGGATCTCCTGAGAACAATTCATTATATTCCGGCGTTCTCATAAATTTCACCAGACGAAGCTTCATGACAAAGTGATCGATCAATTCCTGAGCCTCTTCTTCAGTAATGATTCCTTTATCCAGATCTCTTTGAATATAAATATCAAGGAATGTAGATGTACGTCCCAAAGACATAGCCGCTCCATTCTGATCTTTAACAGCAGCTAAATAACCAAAATAAACTGCCTGTACTGCTTCCTGTGCAGTTACTGCAGGTTCAGAAATATCACAGCCATAGATCTGAGCCATTTCCTTTAAGGCATACAAAGCACGAATCTGTTCAGCCACTTCTTCACGTTCACGGATCCTTTCCTCTGTCATGCTGCCCAAAAGAATTTCTTTATGCAATGTTTCTTTATCCTTGATCAAAAAATCAACGCCATATAAAGCAACACGGCGGTAATCCCCAACGATACGTCCGCGTCCATATGCATCCGGAAGACCGGTCAGGATCGCACAACTTCTTGCACGACGCATTTCCGGTGTATAAACATCAAAAACACCCTGATTATGTGTCTTACGATATTTCGTAAAGATTTCCTTGATTTCCGGATCAAGCTCATAGCCATAGGCTTTCAAAGCACTTTCGCTCATTCGAATACCACCGAATGGCTGTAATGAGCGTTTAAAAGGCTTATCTGTCTGGAAACCGACAATTTTTTCCAGATCCTTATTCAGATATCCGGCTGCATGTGAGGTCAATGAAGATACTATCTTAGTATCAGCATCCAGAACGCCACCGGCTTCCCTCTCCTTTTTATTAAGCTCAGATACCTGCTCCCATAATTTTTTAGTAGCTTCCGTAGCAGGTGCTAAGAAACTGTCATCACCTTCATAAGGCGTATAATTTCGTTGAATGAAGTCACGGACATCGATTTCCTTGCTCCATTTACCTAATTCAAAACCTTCCCAGCCTTTATGCATAAATACCTCTCTTTCATTAACGCATGTATTGTATCATAAACCATTTTTCAAGTCATCTCTAAAACTCTTATTTTTCATTTCCCTTTTTATTAATTTCATCCAGTTTTGCATCGATATAAAGCTCAAAGATTTCCTCAGGCTGATAGCCTGTAATTTTAGATACCGCTTCTCCAAAGCTTGTCAGCAGGATCGTCGGTACGACCTTGATATCATAATGCTCATTGATCTCATAATTTGAAGGACCAACTTCAACGATGAAGACATCCATATCTTCCCGTTCTTTTAATTTTAAAACCATCGGAAGCATGCTGACGCAATTTGCACAGCCCTCGCCGCTGATAAGCGTGACCGCAAATCTGCTTTCTTTCAAGACTTCCTTAAAATTCTCATTATTCAGCATACGCCTAATATCTCCTTTGCTTTTTGAATTTCATCTGCCGTACATACCTCTACACCTTTTAGTGGATATTCAATCCCCATCTTTTCATATTTCACAACGCCCATCGTATGATAAGGAAGCACTTCTACCTTCTCTACATTATGCAGCGTATCAAGAAAAGCTCTTGTCCTTCTTAGATCTTCTTCATTATTCGTGTAACCGTTTACAAGAACATGACGGATCCAGACAGGCTTATGCTTTTCATCGAGATAACGGGCAAAATCCTGTGGACGATCAGCAGGCATTCCGGTCAGATCTAAATGCTTTTTTGTATCAATATGCTTGATATCCAATAAAAACAGATCACATACCTCTAACAGCTCATCAAATTTAGAAGTATCCTTACGGTCAAAGGTAATACCGCTCGTATCCATACAAGTATGAATTCCTTTTTCTTTTAGCTTTTTGAACAATTCGATTGCAAAATCAATCTGCATCAAAGGCTCTCCGCCGCTCAAGGTTACCCCGCCGTCATGAATATAATTTTTATATTTCATGATCTCTTGAAGAACCTCTTCGACACTGTACTCCTCTCCGCCATGAAAATTCCACGTATCCGGATTATGACAGTATTTACATCTTAAAGGACAGCCCTGCATAAAGACTACAAAGCGAACTCCCGGACCATCTACCGTTCCAAAGCTTTCAAAAGAATGAATCCTTGCCATGATCTCACCCCCCTCTTTGCTCAATCATTATAACACAGCAGATTTACATTTTTAACTCAGATGATTCAATATCCCCCAACAACTTTGTATCAAACTTTCACAAGCATCAAATACATATCAATAAACTGCCATCCATAAAAAAAGCTGATCATGATTCCCAAAGATAAAAAAGGCCCAAAAGGAATATGAGTCTTGCGATTCGCTTTCTTTTTAGCTAACAGATAACTTGCATAAACAGAAGCACTCATGATCCCCAACACCCCGGCAACAAGCGTTTTTTGCCATCCTAAAAAAAACCCTGCCGCAATCATCAGCTTGATATCTCCACCGCCAAAAGAATCCATTACAAACAAATTTAAGACAATCATCAGAAGCGATATAACGCTCATGCCTATCAGACGCTCAATCAAAGATATATCCGGATGAAGACCATATGCGATGATCGCTAAAAAACCCAGAATGATATTTAAACTGTCCGGTATCGTCATCGTAATCAAGTCGATCACACTTACAACAAGCAGCAGCTCACAAATAAAAAAGCTGATAAAAAATCCTGACCCAAAGCCATGATATGAAAAACAAAAATATCCGATTCCCACACTTATTACTTCAATAATGAAATAAGCGATTGAAATCTTCTGACGGCACCAGCGACATCTCCCTTTTAATAATATCCAGCTGAATATCGGAATCATCTCACTCATTTTTAAAGTATGATGACATTTAGGACAATAAGAACGTCCTATTATAAAATTTTCTCCTTTAGGCAAACGATAAATCAACACATTAGCAAAACTGCCTATACAGGCACAAAAGATAAAAACATAGATATAAAGCATCACTTTCATCATTTCACTCCTTTTCATATAATGTACGACATAAAAATTATCATCGAGCAAAATGAATCAATAGTAATTTAAGGATAACATAAATCACAAGAAAAAAATAGTCCGCATATAAAAAAGCAGTTTTTTCAACTGCTTCTATAAGATTAAATTAATAAGCATACCTGTCATGAAAGAAAAAACCATGACATAAACAAGATATAAACAAAAACGGCGCAAACCCAACACGATCTTCAATGCCCCCAGATTTGTGAGCTTTGTCGAAGGACCTGTAAGCATGAATGAAGCGGCACTGCCAAGGCTCATTCCTTCCCACAGCCACTGTTGAAGCAGAGGAATCGTTCCTCCGCCACAGGCATACAACGGAACACCTATGGTCGCTGCCATCAAGACACCCAAGGCTTCATCACCACCAAAAAGAGCAGTCATCACATCAGCAGGCACATAGCGCTGAAAAAGAGCTGAAAGCAAGATACCAAGGAAAAAATACACCCCGGTGGCCTTGATATTACGTCCTAAATTTTTTAAATAACGCAGTACTAAATTATCATCAGTATCTTTATTTACAGGTTCATCAAAGCTATTAAAATTAAAAAATGATGGTTCCTTATAAATAAAATGAACCAATAATCCCGCTGTGATACCACATAACAGACAAGAAGCGATACGTATGATCAAAACTTCTTGTCCCAAGGCAGCACTATAAATGATCAGCTGGGGATTCAACAGGATCGAGGACATCATAAAAGAAGCCAGCCAGTCATCCTTCATACCCTCTTTTGAAAATGATGCGGCAATCGGAATGGTACCATACATACATAAAGGAGAAGCAATACCCAGAAAAGCAGCCACAAAAATACCAAAGATACCGAAATGCTTCTTCTGCAAATATATCAGGGCATGATGAATATGATCCTTGGCAAATACCGAAATCGCAGAACCGATCATCATGCCAACGACCCAATAAACAAAGATCTGTTCGAATTGAACACTGAAATAATACCAGATATAAATTAACTCTCGTCTTAAATTCACTTCACTATCTCCAACTATTCATCAATATTGACCAATTGATAGGTTCTGCTTCCAAGCCCGATCTCTTGAGCATGTTCCAATGTATGTAATCCATTGCGGGACTCGATGCGCTGTACCAATGAAGCCCCATCCGCTGCAGAATATACAAGGTCGATACAAGCCTGATCCAAGGCTACCGGATCAAAAGATGCAAGAATGCCGATATCATGCATATCCGGCTCTGCCGGACTAGAATCACAATCACAGTCTACTGAAAGACGATTCATGACGTTGATATATAATATATTCCCATCTAAATAATCAACAACGGACTTGCCGGCTTCAGCCATAGACTCTAAAAATGCATACTGATCACCGCTCCACATACTACCGCCTGTTCCTCCGCTGTGTATATGGGCTTTCCCTTCAGAGGAAGCGATACCGATCGAAATATTTTTGATAGCGCCTCCATATCCCGCCATAGAATGTCCTTTAAAATGTGACAGCACTACATAATAATCATATTTTTCAAAATGAGAACCGACATAATTTTCACTTAAACGTGTACCTCCATAAACCGGTAAGGTCATGGACCCTTCCTCATCCATGATATCCACATCTGCTATTGACGTATAACCATGATCTTCTGCCACTTGATAATGCATGGCTGTATTCGCTCTTTGTCCGCCATAAGCCGTATTACATTCTACGATGGTTGGATGATCAAAGGACTGTATCAATTCACCGATGAGATCAGTACGCAGATAATTGCTTCCCGGCTCCCCCGTAGAAAGCTTAACGGCCACATTTCCTTCAATCTGTGCATCAAGCGCATCATAAACAGCAATCAGGCTGTCAGCACTGATCTCTTCACTCATATAAACAATGCTCATCTCGTCCTGACCTTCTTCATCATCTTCAATTTCTTCCTCAACAGCTTCATTCTGCATCAAATCATCCTCATCAGCCTGCTGCTTCGATGAACATCCTCCCATCAACACGATTATGATCAAAATCCAGCTTAAATAACGTAATTTTTTCATGTCATCTCCTTCTATCTATCTCTTCGATCCAATGCTTTAATTGCTCATCACCAGCATTTTCTTGAAGAATGCCGCCCTCTATAAATGACGCGCCCTTTGCCAGATTTGACAGCTCATTCACTGTATTCCCTAAACCGCTGCCTCCTGAGGTCGCAAACACTATGATCGTTTTCCCATTAAAATCATAACTTTCTAAAAAGGTTCGAATAATGGCCGGTGCCGTATACCACCAGATAGGAAATCCCAAATAAATCGTTGAATATTTATTAAGATTTATTTTCTGATCAATGATCTTTGGACGCGAGGATGGATCCTTCATCTCCAATGTACTTCTGCTTGTTTTATCCATCCAATTCAGATCTTCTCTGCGATAAGGCACTTGCGGACAAATTTCATATATATCGGCATCCATCAAACCGGCAAGCCTTTGCGCAATTCTTTTTGTGGTATTGGTTGCAGAAAAATAAGCCACTAAGCTCTCAGACATCATAAAGCACCTCCTTCAATCCATGATATCGATCGTAATCGTACCGGAAATCTCTTGAATCAATTCCTCGCCCGAAACTACATGTCCCAATTCATATAATGATGAGTTTTGATTAAAATCACTATAGAACATGACAACATCTCCCCAAGGCTCATAATATGCCAGAACACCTGAGCCTCCATTAGCCTTGATGCCATCTGTAAGATTCAGGCTCTTTGGCGGATAAAAGATCTTCTCATTCGTACTAAAATTTTCCGATTCAATCGTCAATGGCAATTGTTCATATAGAGAAACAGCTGCCTCACTCTCATTCAATTCATAAATAATCACATGATCTCCAAATTGTACAGAGATCTTACGTACCTTGTTATCCATTTCCTTCAAATCCTCCTTTTCATCAGAAACTGCTTCTTCATTTGTTGTAACCACGCCTGATGGTGAAGGCTCATCGGCATTAGAAACATCAACGCTGCAAGCAACAAGTGAAAAAGCCATCCATAACATAAAATAAGAAAGCAATTTCTTCATATCATTACCTCCTGCCTGTAAATATTATAAAAGTGTATCATTTCAATGTCTAATACCTATATTTAATATCTTATCATACGTTTATTGTATATATATCAACAAAAAAATTCTCAAGACCTGCTTGAGAATTCTTCTCTATCATAACTAATTTTCAACCTGCATCGAAGAATGTTTGAAAGGTAAAACCTTCGTACGATCAAGTGCTACCATGACGGCCGGTATCAATACCAGCTGCATGATGATTCCCGGTATCGAATTTAAAAGCGTACTGCTGATAAATACTTCAAATGTCAGCATACCTCCATTGATACCTAAAAGGAACATCTGGACAATGCCCCAAACAACCCTTCCGGCTAACATGGCACAGATCATGCAGCGATATAAAGCCTTTATACATTGCCAAGGTGATTTTTCATATAAATAACCTGTTACGAATGCATAAGTCGCTAATTCAAAGGCCATTGCCAATGCCGTAGGATAAAACGGCGGCATACCAAATACTAAAGAACGTAACAACGGCAAAATAAAAGCCATCAGCGCACCATATTGCCATCCACATATCAATGCACATAGAAATACAGGTAAATGCATCGGAAGCAGCATATTGCCGATCTGCGGAATCTGACCGGTAAAGAAAGGCAATACCATTCCCAAAGCCAAGAACATGGCTGTTAATGTAATATTTTTAACACTGTTTTTCATAAAACCCTCCTGATCATCTTGGATATCATCCAGTATAACGAAGATTTCTTTTCATGTAAAATACTTATTTTACATTATCATCTATGCACATATTGAATAGATAAAAGCTCAGGTACTAACTTAGCAGATGTATAAGTTCTTCAACAAGCATGCATGCCGGACAGTCACAATAAGCAGCTCCCTGCTGCTTGATCGTATTGCTGTGTCCAACGATCTCTGCAGCCTTTTCTTCACCGAAATACTTTTTACCATCCTCTGAGCCTGCGAAAGCGATCAGCTGGTCAATTGGCATGATATCCTCTTTTAATTCACGAAGGTATCGTTCTGTTTGTCTATCTTCATCATTCGTACCGACTGCATCCAGCCATTCCTTTGCCGCTTCCTTCAATTCAGCACAGCAAGTAGGTACTTCCATCAATGCTTTGGTTTTATCAATAACTTGATTCAATACATCTCTTTCCATATATTTCCTCCTGATATCCATATAGTAACATAAATTTTCTATCTTCACAATTTATTCTACATATACCAGAAAGGGCATAAATAGGGCATAATTTATTTTAAGATTAAAAAAACGCCTATATTTAGGCGTTTTTTTATTACATGGTGGAGCTTAGGGGGCTCGAACCCCTGACCTCTACGCTGCCAGCGTAGCGCTCTCCCAGCTGAGCTAAAACCCCATATCATCCTAAGATGATCTTAACCTTTCAGACCTCTGGATTGACGATCCATGTCCTCTACTACAACATCATAAATTTCACCAAGTGTCGAGCAATATTTCAAAACATCCCATGGTTCATTCGTATGAAAATGAATCTTGATCAATTCATCATCCCCTACTGCCAATAAACAGTCACCCTTGAAATGAGTTCTGAAATAATCATTGATCTCATCTTCATTTAAATTCTTACCTTCTATAAGAAGCTGTGTATCATATCTGAATTCTAACATGATTCCCTCCTATTTATTCTTTTCAATATACCATTTTTCACCTGTATCCAAACAATAGACACCTAAATTCATCCCAAAAACACATCCGCAGTCAATCGCTATATGATGATTTTTTTCAATAATCTGGCCCTTTTTCCTCTTATCTATCGACACTGTCGGTTTATGTCCGCTTACAAGATACTTATCCGCATAATAAACAAAGTCATAATTCGGAGATTTAAAGATGACCTCCTCCAGCCGATAATCTTCTAAAGGTTTATCAGGCAAAAACGGATGCAGACCGGCATGTACCAAAACAAATTTCTTTCCATTGGCACTTACTTCCTCCAGCAAGCTGAATTCTTCTAAATAATCTAACAGATCCTGTTGTTCCTCCCTGGAAAGCCTACGAAATTGTTCCAATGTCACCCGGCCGCCATCATTGTACCAGTGATACAAATTTTCCATATCTTCCTCATCCAATTGCGTTTCTACATTCTCATCAGTAATTTCAACACAAAATTTTCTCAATACACTCAATGCCATAAAATCATGATTGCCGATGATGGGAAAAACATTGCTGCGCATCATCATATCCTGTAAAAGCTTCACAGGTTCTTTTCCTCTATCTACGACATCACCCAACACGAACAACTGATCATCATCTTGAAAATCAATAGCTTTTAACGCTTTCAGATATTCCTGATAGCAGCCATGCAGATCGCTCATTACATAAATCATATTCTCTCCTCTATGACCATTATATCATAAAATGAAACGAATCTCTCACTTTAAGGAATGTAAATAATCCCATAAGGCAATGATCTGCGAACCGCCATCCTCATATCCCTTCCAATATAATTCACCCAGCTTTTCCATATTTCTCTCCAATCTTTTGATTTCAACCGGAAAAGAAGGTGCAATGACAAAGACTCTTTTCTCTTTTTCCAAGCGGTCAAGTTCATCACACTGGGCATTATAGCTTTCATCACTTTTACCTAACGCATACGCAAATTCAGGATAACCATGATAAAACTTCTGGGCAATCGTTTCAAGCTTATCATGATCGCTTTGTTTTCTATAAGAAGCTTCTCTTGTCCTGACAACAACGATCTTTTCATATCCCTGATCGATGGCCCACTGATAAGGGATCTTATCGCTGCAGCCACCATCAAGATAAGGAATCCCTTCAATTTCAACCATTTTTGATACATATGGCAGACTTGAAGAAGCCTTCACTGCACGAAAGATATCACATTTATTCTTTTCAAAATATTCCGGCTGTCCATTCAAACAATTCGTCGCCACTGCTACAAATCTTCTCTCATTACTAAAAAATCTTTCTTTATTCAAAGGTTCTTCGTTATCGATCGCATCAAATAAAAAATCAAAACCGATCACACCTTTATTCGTGACCAAAGCCTTAACACCCACATAACGACTGTCATGACGGTATTTTAAATTAACTCTGCCGCTTCTGCCGATCTGTCCGGCTACATAATTGATCCCGTTCATAGAACCTGCCGAAACACCGATCACCGCTCTGAAGTTGATACCGGCCTGCATCAAAGCATCCAGCACACCGGCTGTATATAAGCCCCGGAAAGCGCCACCCTCTAAAACGATACAGCCTTCTGTTATCTTATCACAAGCCATTCCATAAGGAAGCTGTCCTAACTTCGTATAAACTTTATTTTTCATTACAACTACCTCCTTGTCAAAATATCTAACGCTATATATTTTCTCACTTTATAAATCATTTTTCAATCAAATCATTCTTTTTTCATAAAAGAGAAGCAGCACATGTCTGCTTCTCCTCATGACCATTATTTAATC
>NZ_JBVAYM010000020.1:0-41466 GCF_055420025.1 Traorella sp. mt218 | reverse complement strand
TCATTTTATAAGTTCATATTCCTGCATTTTATTTTTTATGTGGGAATTGTAGTAAATTTTAAGCATTTTCCCTTGATGTCCATAAATGATTGCCTCTAAACAAATTATAGCATCATTTCTCGTTGAATTCTAGAATTTCCAGTTTTGGATCAAGAAAAATTATGTTTTCATTTTCAATTTTAAGTAGATCCATGATGTTGCATATACTCATACCAGTGATTTTTTTGTATGAAATTTTTGTATCATGCCTCTTTATTTTTAATTCTTTTTCAGAATTAGAAGAATTTTTGTTATTCATATTTTTACACTCTTTTCCTTTCTACATGGCAAATTGCCATGTAATAAAAAGAAAAAAGTGAGGCTAGTTATCTAACCTCACTAGTTTTTCTGTGCTTTAACAAAATAAAAATAAATGCAAACAAACTACATAACATAGCTATTAAATAGCTTTGCAATGGTGTGCTGTCATCTGTTTTTACAGAATCATCAGGAAGAATCGTATTTAAATAAGCGATAGAATAGTATCCATCTTCACCGGATTCAACAAGCTCGCCATTGACGAATAGGCCGGCATCGTTGTATTCAACTTTTACGACTTCATCTGATAATCGGTAACCCTGTGGAGCGGATGTTTCTTTAATGTACCAAGTACCATACGTTAACTCGAACTCAGCATAACCATCTGCAGTATTTCCTGCAACAGTTAGAATTTCTTCTGTGCATTTCGCATCACTGTATAATGTGAATGCGAAATCTTTGCTCAGAATAGCTTCACCGGTCTGAGAATCGATCTTGTTTACATGAACATAAGCCCATTTCAGTTCGTTCATGATAGCTTCACCATCGTTGATCGTGATCAGAACATTATCTTCATGCGACTGATCGATGCTGAAGTCGTGTTCATTTTCATCAAGAATGTAGGCACTGTTTGTAGACAATTCCTTGAGATAATAATTTCCTATAGGAAGACGAGGTACATCGACAAGATGACCTTCTTCATCGATGCCTACGGTAGCCACTAAGGTATCCGGTTCAATTGCGACATTGCCCATGTAATCATAAGTATCATCTCTCGTAAAGATGCCAAACACAACATCCTTATAGGCATCCGGATGCTCTGTATAGCCTTCTTCAAATGTCTTGGTAAAGTCCAGCTCATAGGAAGGAAGATCATTGACCAGTGTTGATTCGATCAGCTGTACTTCTGTAGACTGGCTGTCCTCGATTTTAAAATAGTGTCTTTCTGTATCTGGAATATATCCGATTGGTGTTTTGGTTTCAACATAATAGTAAGATCCTACCAGAAGATTCCTGCTTTCTACGGCATCCCAGTCACTTTCTAAGGTTTGAATGGCTTGATCCTTTTTGTAATAAGTATGATTACCGATCGTGATATCTTCAGCTGCATAGATCGTGATTTCAGCACCTAAAATGTTGGTTTCTTCAAATACCGGCGATTCAACGATACCGAATTCTGTCATTCCAATAACAGTGTGTGTAAAGATTTCTCCGGTTTTGTTCCATACAAGTCTTCCAACGACAAGTTCATCGTACATCTCTACTGTCTGAACCTCACCGGTAGGAAGTACAGTAAATTCAACATCCTGTGCGATCGCATATCCGTAAGGAGAGCTGGTTTCACGAAGAACATAGGTAACACCGACTTCCAGACCTTTGATCAGATGCGGTTTAATGCTTCCGTCTTCATTTTTGCCATCCTGTCCGGAGATCCATGTATCAAATACTGCTCCCGGATCGTCTTTCGGGAAGACAGTCAGATGAGCGTCTTCGATTTCCTCGCTGTTAGTAATATCCTTTTTGGATACTTCCACTTTAGTGATTTCATTGAGATCGTTAAAAGAGTTATTGACTGTCGTAATGGTCTGTTCTTTGAACTTCGTATCGACATCAAAAACAGCATCAGATAATACATACCCTGAAGGCTGTTTGATTTCCTTGACATAGAAGTGAACTTCATCATCTAAAGAGATTGGAAGATCTGCTTTAAATGCAAGCTTGCCATTCTCATCTGTAACAGCTTTTTCAATTAATGTATCAGCTGGTAATAAAACATTGCCATCAAGAATCAGATCCGTTTTGGAGTATAAGCCATAGACAGCACCGGATAACAAGGTTCCTTCATCATCTTTCTTCGTAAGTTCTATATTTACTTTCTGACGGTCATTTTTAAAACTGATCGCTTCTGAAACGACTTCTACTGTCTGATCTTCATATTCAAGTTTTACCTTCTGAATTTCAGTATTCAGTACCATGCCATTCTGTACCTTGATTTCTTCTACTCTGTAATCACCTAAAGGTAATTTACTAGAAGTAGCATATCCATCAGCACCAGTCGTAATCGTTTCTATGACTTCATCCTTTTCGTATAGAACGGTGCCATCATTGCTTGGATCTAGAATATCTGCATCCGCAATGATCTGGAATTCTGTATCGGACTGTCCTTTTGATTCATAATCAAAGGAATAGCTTCCGTCATCGTTCTGATGAATGCCACTCAGTTCTTCTCCCAGCTTGCTGACTGTAATCTGTCCTTTTACGGATAGATCTTCCATTTCTACAGTAATGACAGGTGTTTCACCGTCAGGACCGGTTTCATAGATTCCGTCCATCGAAACTGTAAATTTTACTGGCTCAGTGTTCAATACATAGCCATTTGGAGCAGTAATTTCTTCCAGCTGATAATTTCCATACATAACAACATCATTCAGGTAAACAATACCCTGATCTGTCGTAGACCAGGTATCAACCGTATGAGGAAGAGGGAACCAGACAAACTGTGTCAGATACTCTCCAGTATCAAGATTCCTGATCTTGAAGGTCGTATTTGGCAGCAATACCGTCTTGCCGGTTTCAGCATCTTTCTTCACGAGCTTCAGCATACCCTCAAACGGCTCATCATTCATGATGATCCAAGGCTGAGGTTCATCGCTGTCTTCGGTGATCGTAATGATGAAGTCTTCCACCGCATAATGTTCATCAGGAACTTTTGTTTCTCTTACGATATAAGTACCGTAAGGAAGCAGTCCGGATTCAAGATAGCCTTTTGAATCCGTTGTAGATACATCATAGACAGGAGCATTGTCCCAGCCTAGACGGTCTACATCAGATTTCAGTTTAGCTGTAAATTCTGCACCCTCAAGTGTCGGAATTTCACCAGCTGAACCGTTGCTTCCGGTTTTAATCAGACTGTATGCCTGTTCATTCGGCTTATCCTTATGTGTCACGAATACACTCACATTTGGAGTATTCTGATCTGCATACTCAACATCAGCTTGTACGTCCACAGTATTCACAACGACCGTACCATTACTTGTCACTTCATGGACGTCGTAAGATCCTAGATATAGATCAGTCCATATGATCTTGCCATCAGCATCTGTCTGTTTTGAAGTATTTGGAATCAGTGATCCCGCACTGTAGAGAACAGATCCATCCGCAGGATTTAAGATATTCTCATGAGCGAGAAGCTCATAGGTAACGCCATTCAAAACAGCATCGCCGGTCATGCCTGATTCTGTATCATCAAATTCTTTCTGAAGTGTGATACTTCCTTTGACTCTTGTATTGCTAATATCAATCGAATAGGTCTGATTGTTTACAATTACAGCAATCGGATTGCTTTCGCTTACGTTGACTGTATAGCCATTCGGTGCAGTTTTTTCTTTGACTTTATATGTTCCGTAATCAAGAAAATCTGAAATTGCGACACCTTCAGAGTTAGTCGTAATGGTTTGTACTACCTGATTACTGGTATTCAAGATATCAAACTGAGTACCTGCTTTTTTTACGGTTTCACCCGTTTCAGCATCTTTCTTTACGACTTGGATCTTTCCTTGTTTCCAGTTATTCGTTGCGGTAAAGAAAACAGTTTCATTCGGAACGATCGTAATGGAACGAATCGTGCTGTCAAGAATTAAATGATCGGGAACACTTACTTCCTGAACATAAACCGCCTGTGACAACAATTCATTGATCGTTACCGTACCATCAGAACCTGTTGTGTAGGTTCCAATCGGATCGCTCATATCTGAATTGTAGCTAATTCTAAACATTGTATTTGGCACAAAATTACCTTTGTCATCTTTCTTGGCAATGTTTAAATTACCGTATTTATTCACGGTAATGTTAATTGTCGCAATAGCAGGGTCGTAAACTTTTAAAGAAGATACGGCCTGTGCGTTGGAGTCAGTTGCACTTCTTACAACGAAATTAGTACCTAAAGCAGACAGTGAAATATTTCTTCTTAGTGAAATTGTTGCATTTTCCGAGGAGGATGATGTTGCTGTAATTGTCAGCTGATTTCCATTTTGTGACATGGTTAATCCTCCATCATACGTTACTATATATTGGCTTAGAATATTGTTTGTATCCGTCAATGTAATGGACTGGCCAACGTTGAGTGTATAGCTTCCACCATTGAAAGAAGGTCGAGTTTCCATTGCATTTACCTGAGCCAGTACATTAGCTCTCCATGCCATTTCGTTTGTACGGTCATATCGTGGATAACCAGCAGAAGCATTATAATAGTAATTGGCAGCTGGTGCGCCTAATTCTGCCCAGATCAAATTCTGAGTCAGCATATAGTTTGTATCGGTTGGATTTAATCTATATCCAATATAAGCAATATAAGCTAATCTCTTTCTTTGCGCTTCAGAGATACCTAAAGATGCCCATGAGATTTCATTCTGAACACCTTCTACGGCAGCATGTCCTGGTTCCACACAGAACGCAATCTCACCATCTAAAAGCATTCTTGTTCCCTGGCCAGGTGATCCATCAGGTAAACTCAAGTGATTGGCATACCAGCCAGTCACGAATTCTTCTACCAGTGTCGGACTAACCGCTTTAGCAGGCATGGTCATATTGGATAAGATCATGCCTAAGGCCAGAACACTCATTAAACATGATTTTAATTTATTCTTCATTTTACGTATGAATGAAGAATGTTTTTTCCTATCGTCCATATCTGTATTCCTTTCTGAGTTTTATACTCAATTTTGATCATTCTATAAAAAAAGAAGAAAGTATCCATTTCTTTCTTCCATAAAAGCAGCAATGATCATTTCTTTTTTTTGAATAGGAATTACTGTGGGCATAGATTGATCAGATCCTGTATTCCACCACCTTTTATTCTATACGGTCAACGCCGAAAGAGATATTGTAAATAATATAAAAGCATAAAATTCACCTCATAAAAAAAACATGGTCAAACCATGTTTATCTAAACCAAATTGCCCACATTTCATTCCAGACTCCACTTTGTTCACATATTGAACAATGAACTCTGTCTATACCATAATTACTAGGATATCCATATTTTTCAACAAATTCAGGAGTACCAATTTGATTGGCTAAAGCGTCACCTTTTATCTCTGCTTCTTTTGAAGTTGAACAGAATAATTCATCATCATAAGCATATACATTTCCATAGTCGTCTACCCAGACATGCGTATGAGCTGTCGGCTGGCTTGGAGGAGTTGTAGTTGATCCACCTGAACCAGATGATCCAGTGTTACTGCTTCCACTTGAACTACCAGTATTTGATGAGCCTCCTGTATTTGAACTGTTATTAGAACCACTGCCAGTTGAACTGTTGCTACTTCCAGATGAGGAATTAGAACTACTAGAACCTCCCGAAGATCCTCCTGAAGTATTTGGTGTTTCTACGGCTACTTCTTTTTCAGTGATTACGATGCTGCAGTCCTTTTCTGTAGCATTTTCATACTCGTCCTTTGCAGTCACTTTTACAGGATATGTACCAGCAGTATTGAAATCAACATTACCTTCAACAGTAATTTCTACACTAGAAGCATCTTCAGCTTTAAAAAGATTCTCTAAAGTAACATCAGCAGTACCCTGTTCGATAGATATCGTATCATTAAAATCTACAAATTCTGGTGCCGTAGTGTCCTCAACTGTAACATTTACATCCTCTACCTCATCATTGTATGAAAGCGATAGAATGTAATTGCCAACTTCAAGGTCTGATCCATCAGTTCCGAGTGCTTCTTCAGCTTTGACATCGCCTTCTACAACGAATACCTCAGCTGTTACTTCACTCAGAATATCCTCAGCAGTATCTTCAGCCAGATACTCTTTTGGATCAAGTGATAATGGATCACCATATTCAACAGTTATTTCTGTAACCTCCAGCTGAAGATTATCAGCTGATGAACAGGCGGCTACTGAGAGCATCAGTGCTATAGATAATAAACCCTTCATTAACTTTTTCATATTCAAGACCTCCTTTTATTTTCTCTTTATAATAGCGGGAATAATTTCTCTCTCCGACTGCAAATAAGCATAATAGATATTCAGACCATATATCAGTTTGTATCCTTCTGAACTAAAAGCTACTAAAATAGGTTCTGTTTCTTCTCCATTTTTCAATATATTTTTGTTTGCCTCGATTTCATTTGGATTAAAATCTTCTGCTACCGGGAGAGAAACTTTAATATCTTTTGTTCTTAAAGGTAATACTTTATTTTTTTTAGGGTTAATAATTACCACCTCTTATTCTTCAATTAGATTATAAAGCATAAAATTTTACGAATTCAATAACTTTGAAAGAAAATATAAAACCTTTTGTTGAATTTATAATATGCTATAATATTCACGGAGGTATTAGTCATGAATAATACTATCCTGATGTACCATTGCCACTCTACGACAAATGGATATAGGAATTATCATTCAGTTGATATTTCTTTATCTCATAGTCAAAGAGATAAAAAGAAAAGACTAGTCACCTAGTCTGATCTCAGGGCAATGGTACTAAAAAAGAGAGGACGGCAATCCTCTCTTTTCCGTAGTGGTTTTATTGCCACTCTACGACACCTAAATTATACCATATCCCGAAAGAATGTCAATTTTGAGTCAATGCCCGATATTTTCAAGACTATAGATAATTCTGCATGGCAAATTGCCATGTAGTTAATTTTCTTATTTACGACTTGCTGAAGACACAGGATCGGATGTATCTTCAGCAAGCCGCAAAACTTTTTATTTTACGACCTGAATAATCGTTTCCTGTGAAACACTGTTGCAAGGTTCCAGTGTTTCTATATCCAGTGTGTCCATCTGAATAGTAAGATTGTATTTTCCTTCATCTAAGGATGAATACAGATCCGGCGTAACCATTTTGTTTGGCGGAATGTAATCCGATTGATAGATCTGAGTACCATTTACGAATAAAGTAAACTGAAATAAAACAGTATTGTTTTCAGGATTAATCAGATAGATTGTTGGGTTAGCTTTATTGATCGCATAGCTTGAATCAAACCCAGGTACCTCAATGGCTTCCGTTTCGCCGTCATCCATGTATAATGGTTCGTTTATGACAATCTCTTCGCCACCGACCACAACTGTACGTGTTTCCTGGCGGTTCCATAATATATAAAAACCGGTTCCTATTCCAGCCAGCAGAAGAAGCACCAATAGAACCAGTCCTCTTTTCTTTTTCTTGCTCATATTTTTCCTTTCTTCTAATAAAATAATCAAAAGGCAGAGCTGACTCCGCCTTTTGATTGAAATCTTAACCTTTCGTTACAGTGATTTCACATGAACGGACATATTCCGTACCATCCGCATCAGTTACCGTACCGACAATAGCGGCAACACCTTCCTGTATCATCCAGAAATCGGCTCCATCTATTAGTATGACTTCCGAGTCTGTGGACTCCACCTGTATGCCGATATGAATATCATTCGGATCATAGCAGTACAGCAGACTTCCATATTTTAAGCTGAAAGTGACGGTGATCTTTGCAGGAGAATCATTTTCCAGTACACCTTCGAGGCTTTCAGGTTCAACAGTAAAGTATGAATCTTTTATTTTCAGATAGACTCCATAGTTTTTGCTTTCAGGTTCAGTACGTGTGCTGACCGCAGCGGAAGTAAATGAATCGTCGTCTCCAGTAACTAGCAGAATAGATCCTTCATTGATTGAAGCACCTTCAAACATACCAATAATATGCCAGCCTGTTTCGGAATTTCCTACTTTTGGAAGATTCAGAGTCATAATACCATCCAGTGACTGACAGTCTTTGAACATGTAGGAAGCATACTGAACATTAGACAAATCCATTTCCTCTAATGGTATTGATATCAAACTAGTACATCCGCTGAACATATATTCTGCATAGATCGTTGTACTGAAATCGATATTTTCAAGACCATCAATAGAAGTTAAAGAAGCAGCATTTTCAAATAGCCGGCTGCTGTTTTCATTAGCAATAATATGAATGCCTTTTCGCTGAGTTGATACTTTCCACGTAGTGCTATCCAGCCATGCGACAATGCCTTTGTCCTGGGCTGCAGATACATCTACTGCTTCAATTCCTTCAGGAGCAGCCTCATCCGTGAAGACAACAGATGTAACGCCTTCAGGTATATCCTCGCTGAATCTGGCTCCTGTTTCAAGAACTGTCGAAAGCTCTATCTTTTCCCAGACAGCCGTCAGATGCCTGTTTCCTGACGTTCCGGCTTCGATGGACTGAATTGTTTCACCGCTGTCCGCATCATGCCATCCGATAAATCGGTATCCTTCCTTCAGGGCATCCGGAAGAATAACTCTCCGGTCGCTTGTATATTCCGTAGGGTATTCAGCAGGCAGAGTGCCTCCGGCCGTATCGTAAGTGATTGAATAGGTTTCAGCAGGCTCCCACTGTGCTGTCAGGTTCAGATCGCCTGTAGATCCGACAGGAATGGAAGTAATGGCTTCTCCGGCAATTTTGATATTGCTGACTTCACATTCGCTAGGAGATCCGGAGGATATGATGAGCTGATAGCTTCCAGATTCGAGTTCGTGGGATATGTTGTAAACATAACCCGTACTCATCAGAGATTGTCCGGTCACGAGCGAACCGTCTTTATAAATGCTGTAGTACGGATATTCCCAAACCGGCATCCTCGACTGATTTACAAAATCAAACGATAAAGCTGCAGGATTGAATATTTCAAAATTGATTACCAGCTGTTTTTCACCATCATGTGTAAAAACGCCATTGTTTTCTGTCCATTCGCTTGAAGGATCTACTTCGTAAGGGATCATTTCTGCCCATCCGACAAATAAATATCCGTCTTTAGTCGGGACAGGCAAAGAATCAAGACCCTCTTCTGAATAATAATATGTCTGATATTCATCCGGCATTGTTCCGCCTGCCGGATCATAGCTGATCGAATAGGTAACAGCCGATTCCCAAACAGCTGTTAGATTCAGATTCCCGCTAGTTCCTTTAGGAATAGAATTTAATACCGGTTGAGAAACAACATTGAAATCTCTTACTGTTTCTGTAACACCTTGCTTCATTCCGATTAATTCTACATAGCCTTCAAAAATAATTTGATAATTTCCAGCTTCCAGATTTCTTGAATAATCCATTGTGCCTTTGATAAGTTCGCCTGTGCCTGAAGGAGTAAATTCATCTATCAGAGTCTCGTCTTTATATAGATAGAATTTTCCACCGCCTTCAGTCGAAGTGACTTCTGAAATTTTTCTTTCATAGTCAAACGAGAAACTCAGCATTGCTCCACTTTCCACCGGGAAGGTGATTTCACGATAAAGCGGCTTCACTCCATATATTTCAGGTGCTTTTGGCTGAGGGCCGCTATCTGCACCTGCATACAGATCGCTTACAAGCAACTTGCCGTCTTCACTGGTTTCCCAGTAATCGCCTAATTTGTATTCAATGGGTTCACCCCAGCCTAGAAATTTAGAATTTTCTTTAGTCGGAACTGGTAAAGAATCCAATCCTTCATCAGAATAATAATAAGTTGGATATGCTTCAGGCATTACGCCTCCAACAGGATCATAAGAAATATTGTAGGATTCTTTATGTGTGACAGTGAAATTGAGCTCACCAGTGTAAGTTCCTACTTTTTTCTCACCAAAAGAGATCGTACCCGTTTTTTCTATATATGAGTCGGTCTTCAGTTCGTTTCCGCTCCATTCTGCAGAAAAATCAACCGTTGCCGTATTGAGATAGTATTCATCGCCCGCACGCTTCATCGCAACCTCTTTATCAGCAGAAACTGTCACGATATCGTTATCATTCAGTTTGCCCTTTGCCTGCACAGAGAATGAAGCAATGTCTGCATTTCCCATATCAATATTTTTAGGAATTAATATGGAAAGATTGCTTGTGTTCTGAACAGATATATTGTCATTAGCAGAAATGGAGGCTGGCAGATAACTGGCACATAACGCTGCTACCAGAAATGAAAACATAGATTTTTTAATCAGTTTCATGCCGTTTCCTCCTTCCTTTCATCAGAATAGCTACCGATCCGGATGCTGTGAGCATCATCATATAGGAAGATATGCTAGACAAATCTGAAGTGTTTGGACTTTCTTGATTGTCTTCATCACCGTACCGGATTGCTGTCACTTCAGCAGTTTCGGCAGAAGCACTGACAGGATTTATCAGTGCTGCCGCCAATACTAAAGCGAATGTCAAAAAAAGCTTTTTCATAAGCTTTTCCTCATTTGATATTACTGCAATGTTACAGTAAATTCTGCTGTACCTGTGTATGAGCCGGCTTTAGTTTCTTCAAAAGTAACTGTACCGTTCTTTGAAGTATAATCAGAAGTCAGTGCATTTCCTGTCCATGTAGCATCTGCCAGTTCAGCAGTTGCACTTCCGCTGTATCCTGCATCACCAGTACGAGTCATGGCAATTGTTTCCTCGACAGTTACGCTAAGAGTCTGTGTAGGAGCAATGTTGCCTTTAGCCTGTACTGCAAACTCTTTTTCTGTAGCTGTACCCAAGTCGATTGCTTTAGGGATTAGTACGCTGTAGCTGCTTTCATTTGTTTTAGTTACTGTAGCCTGAGCGCCACCGTCATTTGTGATTTCAGTATCCTCAGCATGAACACCAACAACGGCAACAGCCATCATAGAAGCTACAGTTAATAAAGAAAGTAATTTTTTCATTTTTTTTGTCCTCCTTAGCCATTTTCGGCTTTTAAATGAAAATAAAAAAGACACATTTCCATGTGCCTGATAAAAAATTCAGTTTTCTTTTGGTACAGGAATTACATCAATCATATGTACAGCATGTTCGACCACCTTTTATCTGTTACGGTCTTAGCCGTCGCCTGACCCTCCGGTTAATATTTACTTCAAAATCAATCTTATTTAAACGATTCATACTCCTTCTCCTTGAATTGCATATTTATCCATTCTTTCCGTAAACGATAAAAAGTCGCACGAGCAATATTGAGCTTCTGCATAGCCTCTTTTGCAGTAATATCCTGACTATCGTAAATCTTCATAATCGCTTGTACTTTTTTATCTTTAATTGTTATTTTCCTCCGTCTTCCGAACCTGTATCCTGCCTGCTTCACTCTTTGGATACCTTTCATCTGGTTTTCTTTGTGTTTCTGCTGCTGCTTAAGAATTGTTTCCAGTTCTTTTTCGTCCTGTCTGATCTTTTCCAACAGTTCGTCATGTCCGAAAAGAATGGATTCAAGTTTATCCATTTCTTCTTTGCTCAGCATCTTTATTCACCTTCTGTTCTTTATACAGCTTTAAAAAGGCTGACTTCGATATATCCAGCATCGCTGCAGCCTGGCTGGAAGATACATGTTTTTCTTCATATAGATCTATGACTTTATGAAGTTCTTTCTGGTTCACTTTTACCCTCTTCCTTCCAACTCTGACACCGTTTTCTTTTGCTCTTTTCATTCCTTCGGCTATTTTTTTGCGTGTTTTTTCCTTCCTCGCAATTAATTCACCAAGCTGTTTCTGATCATCTGCAATCTTCTTAAACAGATCTTCACTGTTTTCTTCTTTCAGCAGATTTTCAAGAAGTATCATTTCTTCCTTACTCAGCATCTCTATTCCTCCTTCGATTTCTATAAATCAAAAATATAATGACAGCTGCAATAATGATAATCAGTATAATGACTATGAGCTTATCCATATTCGAGCCTGCTGCTAAAACTGCCCCGCCAATAGAAGCTAAAAGAATAGCAGCCACCGCTATAAGCGAAACGAACATCATCGATTTGAAATTCTTCCATAAATTTTTAAAGAATATGTCTATGAATCTCATTCTCCTTCTCCTTTCCATAATTTAAGCGTTGTTTGTTCAACTCATCATCAATGACAGCTGTCACTTCCTCAGATGCCAGGTCATAGCTAAATAGTGGCTTTTTGATTTCTAAGTTTTTTTCCACGTTTCTTTCGATTTCATAATGATTAAACCAGTCATCTGAGTCATAGACGCTGGACAGACGATTCTTTCTATATTGAATTCTTTCAGAAAGTTCATCTCTGAATTTGGATAAAGAAAAATCGGGTGTCTTTCCCGATTCCGATAAAAGCCATTCATTCATAATTGTTTTCTTTTCCTGTGGTATCTTGTCATCAATAAGATCTTTAATAAATTCATGCACTAGCTCTTTTCCTGTCATTTTTCTTGAAGCGGCGACTTTATTTAGTTTAGAAATATCATTTTCGTTCAGTTTTATGACGAGGCATTCTTTTTCGATTCTATCAATGTAAGCATTTAAATGTTTAAGAGCCTGTCTGGATCCATTCAGTGTTTCAAGATCATATTCCACTTCAAGCCTATTTGCAATACTTGTCTTTATTTCGGAGGGAATATATTCTATTGATTCTATATTGATTTCCTTGCTGATAAGATCCTCTATTTTATAAATAAGTGTACTCAAAGAGGTATTGATTTCAATATATGTTTTTTTTACAGCAGTAGGACAGTTAGGATCTTTTATTTTTTTGTTCAGTTCTTTGGAATATTCCTTTAGCTCTTTTTTTAATTCAAAAAGGGAATAGATACCTTGTTTTTCTGAAGTCATAATTCACCTCCTAGATGGTTTCAAAATCAATGTATAAATAATTTAGCCAAGCTTCAAGACAAACTATTTTTTCCAGTTCATATTCACTATCTCTATCGCAGTAGGATGCTTCTTCATGCCATTCTTTGAAACATTCTGTACAGCATCCATAATGCAGGACAGGAATATAAATGACACCCACCGGTAACTTCTTGTTACAAAAGTCACATTTATTGCCAAAGAGTCCGACCCTTTGCAGCATTCGCTGATTTAAGGAATCTATTTCATAAATTGTGAATCCTTTATGAGTTACTTTTTTCTTGATCATTATTTATTTTCCTTTCTGTGTCACCCAGTGACACTTTATCAGTTTGTGATAAATCCTTGAATACAAAGTCATCAAGACTTATATTGAAATATGAAGCAAGTCTGTAAATTGTTCCGAAAGTAATCTTATCAATATCGGTTAAACCTGTTTCAAGATTGTAAATATTTTTGAAATTAACTTTAGCTTCTTTTCCTAACTGTCTGAAGCTTAGATTGTAGAGATTTCTGAGATGATTCAGATTTGTTTGAAGATACATGGAATTCAGTCCTTTCTTGTGGTAAAATGTGTCATATAAAACACACCGAGGATGGGGAGAATATAGTATGTTTACGAATGAAAACTTATTTGAATTATTTAAAATATTGATACAATCAGCAGTTATTCCTTTTTTAGCTTGGGCGTTGAACAGTCTTTATGTTTATTTTAAAAATGAAGATAAAGAAATTCAGAAAAAAATGTTATTTAATGTCTATTTGCCTCTCAAAGAAATAATCAATACTAAGCCTAACTATTTATCAGTAAAAGATAAAACTGAGCAAAAAAAATTAAAAGAAAAATTTATTGAAAATAGATACAGGCACCTTAATAACATGTATCTTTTTCTACAAAATCCGTACATGGATTTATATGTTGATCCACATTTATATATTACTCTAATGAACTGTGTACCATATAAACCAAATACACATATAGTATTAAAGACAGTATTTATTATTTTTAGAGGAATGAACTATTATTTTTTTAAAAGATATGTAAATTCAACTATAAATAAATTAAGAAGGAAACTTGGCTATCCAACAAAAAGCTATAAATGTAAATTATCTAAAATTTCTGCTTGTTGTTGGTACTTTATCACTTGTGTTTTAGCATCTGAATCAATAACAAGTTTCATGCCTATGGAGTTTCTACTAATACTTAGTTTAATTTGGATTGTCTGCTTTATAACAGCATCATATACGATAAGTTATCTGTTTGAGTAATGATTACTTTTTATGACTAACTTACGATATAATAAGCGGGAATTAAAAGTGTTAAAAATAATCCTAATTTTAACAATAAACTTATAAAAGGATTAGTTTCGTCACATAAAATCGGAACAAAAATAAAAATAAATCCTAATGACCAGTAGTACAGATATTTTGACTCTATCAGAAATATAAGAGCATTTTTATCTTTCAAAATTTCATTTAATAATAAAATTAAGTAAAATATATCTAGACAGATAAAAATAATAGATACAATAAACGTAAAGTAAAATTTAATCATAGATAATATAAGTTATCTTTTTTCTGTGTATTCGTAATTTTCTTTATAATTCATTATTGATATTTCTCCATTTTATATTTAACAAAGGATGCTAGAATTTCATTGCAATGAAAACTGTCATCCCTATGATTTTTAGGGTAGGAACAGCAGGTTACCTAAATAACCTACGTTCCAATAATGAATACTGGACTTACATGACTGTCGGCAATGAATTTTATGGAAAGGAACCGACAGCCAATGCCAGCTGCAAATTAATTGAGGATGGAGATGCCAATACTTTTAAGCACTAGCATCTCCTGACAAGTGTGAGATTTACTTGACTGAGAATTAGGCGAAAATGGAATGATTGAAAATTGTCAAACAAGCAATGCTCACATGTTTCTAGGAAAGGGATCTAGTCTTTACTAGCGTCCCTTATATAATTTGGGACTTACATGGTTGCCGGCAAATGAGATTCGGAAAGGAACCGACAGCCAATGCCCATCGTTTCTTATTAATGTTTTTGCATCTGTATTTCAAATATATTGGATTCTTTTATTTTTGTATAAATCTTCATCATAAAATTTACCATTCAATTAAATCTTTTCTATTGACTTTGTATTCTGTTCCGTGTGCATATCTAAGAGCGTAGCCTTCATGGTTTTTATTTTGAAAATTAGACTGGACCTTTGTTGTTCTTGAATCATAGAATTGGTTTACAGATTCAGGAACGCCGACAATTGCTATCAGTTTCTTTATTTTCCTGATGATATCCTCATTTTTCACGTTGTTTACCTCTTTTCTTTCGATTGAATTGTTTCTATCATTTTCTGGAAGTTTTCATAACCTTTTTTTCTATGATCATAATCTGTATAAATTTTTATTCCGTTGAATACCCCAAACAGATGTGGATAATCTAAACGATTTATATCCGACAAATTTAGCTGAATTTCCTTCCATCTGAATAGGGAGTCTGTTACTTGAATGTAGAAGCAGATAGCGGGTGTTAAGTCCTGATTCATATAGAGATCATCAAAATAAATCCCTTTATCAGAGAAATAACTAATAGCTTTATCAAATACCTGCTGACTAATAGAAAGCATATAGGCTGCTGTCATATATTCTCGATCATTCAAGCATTTAGCGTTTTTCTCACAAATTTTGATATATCTTTCTTCATGCCCTTCATCTAGAAAGTTAAGTTTCATTTTTCAACTCCTCCATTTCATAAATATTTAGCTGCTGTGGTTCATCTAATTCAAATTTTCCATGATGTTCTTCCATGCATCGGCAGCAGACGATCATCTTTCCTTTATAAGACTCGTATTCGTGGCTCCAGGAACCACAAATATCACATTTCTCTTTAAATCTGTGCTTTGTCATATCTGTTTTCCTTCATTAGATTGGTCCAGTTGGTATCATTTAGAATGACTTTTATCAGTGCAAAAATGGCGATAAAAGCTATCAGATACTTAAAATCAATTACAATATTAATCATAAAAATTTCCTCCTTTGTGGCATGGTAACCACGAACTCTGTAAGGCTCATGTACCTTACACTTTCTTCGAATAGCAGCCAAGAAGGGAAGTCAAGCGGCAAGCACTTTAGTGCGAGACGCCGTAGGGCAACGCTTGATGACTGACTTGGTTGCGATATTCCATACTTCTTTTTCATGGCGATTAGGTTAAAAATAAAACCTGGGAAATGACCAGGCTAACTGAATATTTTATTGAGAAAGCTCAATTTGGTTTATTTCGGTGAAAAACATCTGCAGAAGAAGATATATATTGTGTTCAAACTGATCAACACGCTGATGGAATGGATCTATTTTACGCACTTCATCGTTATTGTCATGAAATTCCTTTTTATTGAATCGTGTGCGGTATTTTTCAAATACACTTTCAACCTCTTTATATGCCTTTGTTTTTATGAATACTGTATTTTTCGCTGGATTATAGGGTTCCAGATGCCGACAGTATCCATATTCATAAGATAAGATCACATTTGTAGTTTTCTGAATCGTACTCTTGGCAAAGTTCATCATTGCCAGTCTTCTTTTCGCAAAGTTATTATATTCTTTCTTGCAGATGCGCTTTGGAAGCACTTTTCCTTTAAATGGTTTCTTTCTTGAAACTCGAATGCAGGCGTTGATGACCTTTCTCTTCAGGATCATGATAAATTCATTAAATGTATCTCTTCCTGCTTTTGTTCCGTCTGCCCATCTGAAGATACGCTGGCATCTGGAAAAGTTGGCCATTACTGGGATCCTGTTGCCATCCTTGTCTTTTTTATAATCGCCTTTTCTGGCAATTACCTTTTTATAGTCATTGGGGCAGTTTCTGCTTGCCCAGCATCCTGTTCTTATATCGATGACAAGATCTTTTTTATATTTCTGCCATTCTTCTTTTTTCTCAAATTCTCTTTCTATAAGAAGGATCACTGCATATTTTGCCTTTCCTCGATGCTCATTATATACAAGGTAGGGAAGATCAGCTGTTGTATATGCGAATTCCTCTATCAGAGAGGCAATAAAACTTGATTCTGTTTTTTCTTCACGGATGCAGTTCGGATACAGGACACGGATACTGATTGCATATACCATCTTTCGCTTTTCTGTGCTGAAATTATAGGTATTCTTTTCCATAAAGTCATTATATAGGGTGAAGAATTCATTTTTTATCATTTTTCTTCCATTCAGTTCGGGAAGATGTTCAATCATATAAATTCTTTCTTCATTTATGATGTCCATCCATTCATCCTTATGCAGCCGATTAAATTCGATAAAGACATTGCTTTCATTTCTGCTTTCATCCTCTATAAGATCCACTTTGTTTTGGTTGTAAGCTCCTAAGACGCTTTTTCTGAATTTATATATATCTTTATTTTCTTTATCTATAAAGCTCCCGATCAATGAATCGACATCATAAGTCATTACGTTCTTCACTCATATACCCTCGCTTCCTTTAAATACGCATCTTTGGCACCGCCTTGCTTATATATACGAATTTCAAATTTGATAAAACCGAAAAGAATCACAGATTCATATCCTGTTCTGCCATCCTTTCATAGATGATATCATTGTTGAATTCCATGATCTGAATGTTAAGATCATCGCAAAAACGGACCAGTGTCTTGAACTGGACACATTTTTTTCCTGCCAGGAAAAGTTTAATATATACAATAGGCTCTCCTAGCCGTTCTGCCCACTGTTCTGCAGTAATACCGCGCCGTTTTAATATTTGTGCAAATTTAATGCCTGCCTCCGGCTTTGTACAGCCCCTTCTTACTGCGGATTTATTATTGGTTTTCACTTATATCGCTCTCCTTATAATAATATGAATATAGAAGGGCAGCAGAAGCCCTTCTATTCTTCGATAAGATTAAGAAGTTCCAGTATTCTGTTCAGATCTTCTGTGTCTGTATAGGAAATTGTCAGCTTTTTTGGTTTTACTGTTACTTTGGTTTGTAGCTTAGTCATAATGTTTTCCTGTACAGCTGTCAGAAACGGATCTGGTTCTTCTTTCTTTTTTTCTTTGATTTTTTCTTTGGTTGCACTAGCTAGAATATTCATATAATCCTGGACACTGCGGGGACTGAATCCCGTCTGCTGAGATATCCAGTCACGCTTGAGAGTGCCTGAAGGAATCATGCCTGCTGCTTTGGCTTCTTCATAATCATTCAGACATTCCCTGGTGATTAGAAGTTTGTTTTTTATTGGAATGTTATCACGGTGGACATTGGCAATGCGAACTTTGATCCTTCTTTCCAGAGGCGACAGCTCGTTATCGTTGATGATACACTCAAGTTCCTCAAACTGATCATATCCTAGTTCGATATTGATTAAAGCAGCTCTGTATCGTCTTTCGCCGGAAAGGATATCGTAGCGACCGTCTTCCCGCGGTGTTACGATCAGTGGCTGCTCCTGTCCGTTCATTCTTAAAGAAGCTGCCAGCTCGTCCAGATCCATCATTGGATAGTTTCTGTTTTCCGGAGAAGGTACCAGTTCATCTACCGAAAGCATCATTTTCTTTCTTCTCTTGGAAGAACGGTTCAGCATATCCACAACTACATCTTTATTTTCTGTACTCATAATATTTCCTCCAGTTCGCTGAGAAGCATTTCATAGTCTTCAGCAATATTGCTTTTTTTGATGTCCAATACTGTCAATCCTTTTTCATTGGCTTCGTTAATCGGACTTTCCTGAAACCGGATCGTTGTATTCAGCACTTTTTCTCCAAAAAAGGCACGTACAAGAGACTCGGTATTTTGATGAGATCTCATTCTGCTGCTTTTCATAGTTAGAAGAATTCGATAGTCGATATCAGCGATTTCATCATATTCTTCTCTAAGTGCGTTGATTTCCTGAAGAGTCAATGCAATTCCCTGGAGTGAATCGTCGCTAAAATCGACTGGAATCAGAACCAGCGGTTCAGTCATAAGTGCATTGACAGTCAATAACGATTTGGCCGGACTGCAGTCCATTACGGCCAGGTCGTAGCAATCTCGTACATGGTTTAATGCTTTTCGCAGTCGGTTTTCCTGCCGCTTCATTGTTTCAAGACGAAGCTTTGTATCTGTCTGTGAAAGTTCCAGATTGCTTGGCAGTACATCAAGATGATTGAATCTTGTAGAACGTATAGCTTCAATAATCTTTTTTGGATCATCGAAGACGTCGCTCAGGCAGACGCCGGTCTGCTGTTTTGAATACTGCTTGATAAAAAGTAATTCTTTTTCTTTTGAATAGGCACTATTCAGTTCACTGATTGCTTCGGTTAGACTTTTGATGTCGTTCGGAACCTGGGTGAATGATTTTGTGCTATTGCCTTGCGGATCGAGATCGATCTCAAGAACTCTTTTTCCACGCATGGCGAAACCTTTGCTGAGCGTTTTTGCCTGAGTTGTTTTTCCTGTTCCGCCTTTGATACTGTAAACCATAATCTTTTTCATGACCTTTTTACCTCCTTTGTGGCATCGATAACCACTTACTCGCCATATCTTCTGTATCTGTATTTTTCATACTTCACATGTACCGCTTTTGAACCTTTATCTGAAGATTCACGTCTGAAATAAACTTTTTGTCCTATGAACAGGTTTTTTGTTTCGGTTTCACAGATATCTGTGTAATGAACAAAAATGTCCTCCAGTTCTCCAGCATCAGGTCGAATGAAACCATATCCCTTTTTTGAGTTCCACATGACGACAACACCGCTCTCGTCTGTGCCGGTCTTTATTTTTTCATCCAGCATAATGCCACCTCCTTCTAATAAAAAAACAACCATAACTGGTTGTCATTGCTACATTTGTTCAATTTTAAAATTTCGCTGTTTCAGGTCATCAAGGGAAAAACTGACGTTGACTGCATAGATTCTTTGATTTTGAATATCGAATTGATAGAATACTCGCATTCCTTTTAGAAAGTATCCTTTTAATTTATCATCAATTCTTTTGGCTGAAAACCGCAGTGTCACTCTTGGATCATTTTTTGGGATAATCCATCCTTTAAATGTACATGGATCATAGTAGGCAACACTGCCCTCGTGACTGATCAGTGTTGCATCTTTGATAATAAGAAATCCTCTTTCTCTTTTTATACTATCAAATGCTACAGCAGCACCTTCTTCAATTTGGCTGATGGCCCCGCTTTTGAATGATTGGCGATTAAAGAAATAATTTATTTTTTCTTCTTTTGTACTTTTAGAATCGAGAACGATACCAAGATTTTTTTTCATATCCCAGTATGTAATTATTCCTGTTTTCAACATTGCGACAACCACCCCACTTTACTTTCTATTGATAGATACACAAAAGCTGCCTATAAATAACCCATATATAAATATAAGGATAGGCAGCTTTAATCTACTATCAAGTTTTTTAAATTTGTGTTTATAGTGTTGTCATCACCTTAGACTATGGATAGCATATCGTGCATCATTGGAATTTCACCAGCCCGCTTGGTCGGGCGACTCAGTTAACGTCAAGTACCATTATATCCAATAGCCTGTCATCGCGTACACATATTGATCGCTATTATTTTTTAAAATAATAAGTCACGGCGTACGGTATTCTCGCTATTTGCTCTTGGGAAGTTCCACAGCCCGTATTCAGTTATCAAAGAGCAAAATACTCTTTGCAAAAACAACTGACACAGACTATCGAACAGTTTCAAAAAGTTCGGAGAAGATATAAAAATAAAGCTAATTCACGGGACGAATTAGCTTTTCTTTCTGGAATGGAGCAGATGAGGGGAATCGAACCCCCGTATCAACCTTGGCAAGGTTGTGTTCTACCATTAAACTACATCTGCATGGCGGTCTAGATGGGACTCGAACCCACGATCTCCTCCGTGACAGGGAGGCATGTTAACCACTACACCACTAGACCATATCGCATGAATTTGAAATGGCGCAGAAGGAGGGATTTGAACCCTCGCACCAGTTTCCCGGCCTATACCCTTAGCAGGGGCACCTCTTCAACCACTTGAGTACTTCTGCAGTGCTTGAACTCGTTCATGCTTAAGTATAATACCATAAACGATTTCATTTGACAAGATATAATTTAATAAAAAATAAAAATGAAATGTACGGCCTATCAACACTTTCTGTTTCAAAATAGTGAATACTGCATTTTTCTATTCTTAATAGGAGCTATGGCAACTATTCAAAGGAAAAGAGTCCTGAACAAACAGGAACCGATGCCATTCATCACCGATTCCCATTTATTGTTTTTTCTTCTGCGATAGAGCTCTATTTTTTCGCCAGATACTTTCTGATATCTAAGGCAACAGCAATGATAATCACGGCTCCTTGGACGATAAACTGATAAGATGTATCAATTTTAAGAAACTGCATCGAGGTCTTTAAAAGCTCAAAGACTAATACACCTAATAAGATACCGGATACTTTTCCTACTCCTCCTGTTGTTGATACGCCTCCGATCGTACAAGCGGCAATGGCTTCCAATTCATAACTCAATCCCAGATTGACCGACGCTCCACCTGATTTGGCGGCCAGCAGGAATCCGGCAATACCATACATGATGCCAGCTACCGTATAGATCTTAATTTTTGATAAGGTGACATTGACACCTGATACTTCTGCGGCATTTTCATTTCCGCCAATGGCATACATATATTTACCGTAACGCGTCTTATTATAAAGAAACCAGAAAAGGATACCTAATAGGATACCGATCAGAAAAAGATATTTAAAGCTGAAACCACCGATTGAAAATAATTCTCCGGTCGCAAGTGAGGTATAATCCTTTCTTAAACCGCCGATCGGATCAGCTCCTGAATAGACAAGATTGATACCATATACGATCGTTTGCATTCCTAATGTTGCCAGAAACGGCGGTACCTTTAATATAGAAATGACCATACCATTCAACAAGCCAAAGAAGGCTGTCGCCAGTATGACAAGTAATAAGACTGCCAATAACGGATATTGTGCCAATTGTGGAAAAAAGCGATCCGCATAATCTGCTCTTTGAAGAAAGGTACAGGCAATGACACCACCCAGCCCTACCATTCTTCCAGCCGAAAGATCGGTACCTTTGGTAATCAAACAGCTGCTGACACCTAAGGCGATAATAAAACGAGGAACGACATTGGTCATGATATTATTGAAATTCGGACCGCTGAGAAATCCGGCTTGTGTGATTCCAACATATACGACCAACAGAATCAAAAGCAAGGTAATGGCATTATTGCTCATAAAATGGATGAGGCTCTTTTTTTCTATATTCATCTTTCTGCTCCCTTACATGTACTTAGTCGCAAGCATCATGATATTTTCCTGCGTAACCATCGCGGCATCAAGCAGACCCGAGGTTCTTCCTTCACACATGACCAGAATACGATCGCTCATGCCGATCAGCTCGCTCATTTCACTGGAAATCATGATAATTGATTTTCCCTGTGCCACCAAATCTTCCATAATTGTATAGATTTCATATTTAGCGCCAACATCAATCCCTCTTGTCGATTCATCAAGAATCAGAATATCGGGACCATTGGCCAGCCAGCGGCTGATAATGACCTTTTGCTGATTGCCGCCTGAAAGATTTTGAATGAGTGATTTGGCAGATGGCGCTTTGATGCTCATTTTATCTATGCTTTCATGTACTACTTCATTTAAGCTTTTTTTATTCAATATCGTTTTTAAAATCAAATGATGATCTAAAGAAGCTACCGTAACATTGTCAAAAATAGAAAGGACACCAAAGATGCCCATTGCCCTTCGGTCTTCGCTCAATAAGGCAATTCCTTTTGATATCGCATCCCGAGGACGCCTGACCTTTAAGATTTTATTTTTATAAGTGATCTGGCCCCCTGCGATAGTTCGCATTCCAAAAATACCTTCCATCAGTTCACTTCGCTGCGCCCCTACCAAGCCGCCAATACCTAATATTTCTCCTTTTCTGAGCTCAAAAGAAATATTTTTAAATGATTTCGGATCTGAGGATGTCAGATCTTCAACCTGTAAGATGACCTCTTGCGGATGACTTTTACGTAAAGGATAACGGTTTGTCAGTTCACGACCTACCATTTTTTGAATGATCCTATCGGTTGTCAGTTCAGTCGATGGCCAACTGCCAACATAGGCACCGTCACGCATGATCGTAACTTCATCTGCGATTTTCAGTATTTCTTCTATCTTATGTGATATATATATAATTGAGGTTCCGTTTTCTTTTAATCTTTGGATGATGTCAAATAATGCCTTGACCTCATGTTCGCTTAGAGAAGATGTCGGCTCATCCATGATCACCACTTTAGCGCTGCATGAAATAGCTTTTGCTATTTCAACCGACTGCCGTTGTGAAACAGATAAATCTGCCAGCTTAGTTTTAGGTGACAGCTTCAGATTGATTTCTGATAGCAGCTTTTCAGTATCTTCCATCATTTTTTTATGATCGATCATCTTTACATAAGCAACTTTTTTTATCGGATATCTTCCGCAAAAGATATTTTCCGCAATATTTCGTTCAGGTATGGATTGCAGTTCCTGATGAACCATCGCTATTCCTAATGTCAGGGCTTCCTGTGTGTCCTTGATATTGACAGGCTGGTTTTCAAGCAGTATCTCCCCGCTATCCATCTTATAAATACCGAAAAGACATTTCATCAATGTAGATTTACCGGCACCGTTTTCTCCCATCAAGGCATGGACACTCCCTTTTTTTATTTTTAAAGAAACATGATCCAGTGCTTGGACGCCGGGAAAGGTTTTACTGACATCTCTCATTTCTAATAAAATTTCACTCATATTCGGCTCCCTTTCACAAAATCAGGTGTGCTGCTGCACACCTGATTATCTTTTTGACTTACTTGAATTGTGAAGCATTCTTAGGAGTTACCTTCACATAATCTACCCAGTAATAAGCAGACAGCTTTTCACCATTAACAGCAGATATTGCGGCATCGACAGCCTTATGTGCCTGAGTGACATGATCATTTAAGACCGTTCCGCTCATCATATCCGTTGATACCAGATCCACAGCTTCCGCAAGAGCATCAACACCTACAAGATAAATATCCTTGCCTACCGTTCTTCCGGCAGCCGTAATAGCCTGCGCTGCCCCTAAAGCCATCGCATCATTGTTACAGAAGACAGCTTCGATCTTATCACCGTACTGAGTGAGAGCATTCGCAACAATTTCCTGTCCCTTGGCCTGATCCCAGTCACCACGCTGCTCATCGAGCTTTTCAACCTTATTGCCGCTTACTTCCTGATATTGTTCAATGGAATACTGAGTACGATATTTCGCATCCACATTTTCAGGATCACCGACAACCATTACATACTGAAGAATTCCATCACCATTCAGATCCCCTTTATTATCCAATTCCGCAATCAACTCACCCTGCATCTTGCCGGACTGCCGGGCATCTGCACCAACATAGCTGATCATTCCTTCATATTTTTTCATATCTTCTTCGCTTGGCTCACGATTAATAAAAATACATGGTTTCTCAGCAGCTTCGCATTTATCAATAATCGTTGCGGCTGAAGTTGACTGCACCAAATTTATAATCAAAACATCATAATCCTGAGCAATAAAATTGTCGATCTGATTGGTCTGCTCAGCCATATCATTCTTACCGTCCTGAACCGTGACATTATACGTCACTTCATCTGTATTCAGGCTTTTAAAATACTTTTCGATTTCCTGACGGTACAACGTCATGAAATTATCATCAAACTTATAGATCGACACACCGACATTCACCGTTTTCTTCTCATCTTTTGGCTCTGCATTTGTACAGGCAGTTAAGCCGACAACCATCATCAGACATGCAAATAAAGATACTATCTTTTTCATGTTTTCCTCCTGGATCCTATCCGTGCCTACTATACCATGAGAAGAAAGCGTTTACAATGCTTAGAAATTTAATTTCTTTCTGATGTTGATAGTAATCCTACATTTCCTAAAATCCTCTTTATCAAGATATCTCTTTTAATGTATATCTTATAAAATGTGTCATCGGCTGATTGGCCACCAGTACCGGTTTTGATACATGGGCATAATTGATTGCATTCGGATAATACTGACATTCAAAACAGATACCTGCATATTTTTGATATACCTGATTGTTTTTTCCCTTTAATGTGCCATTTAAATGATTGGCAGTATATAGATGCATATCTAAAAGATCACTTGTAACTTGTAGAAGCATATGATCATTTTTCAACGCTGCCATTTCTTTTATATCTGTATTCTCAAAGACATAATTATGATCATAACCATCTAAAAGATTCTCATGACCGATTTTTAAACGTTCTCCTATTTGATGAAAGTTTTGATAATCAAATGCTGTATCCTTTACATGGATGATTTTTTCTGTTGCCAGTGCATGTTCATCGTTTAAAGCAACACGATCCGTATTGATTTTCAACTCATGAGATAAGATATCTCCCTTCCCATTTAAATTAAAATAGGAATGATTCGTGATGTTCATGATCGTATCCTGATCACTGATGCCCTTGAACGTATAAACCAATGAATGGTTTTCAAGACGGTATTCTACCTCCAGCCTTAAATTTCCCGGATATCCCTCTTCATGATCCTTTGAATAATAAGTGAATAAAACCGCATTTTTTTCCTTTTTCATATCAAATATCTTAAAAGAAAAATTATCATATCCGCCATGGAGTGAATGAGGAAAACTGTTTTTGCTTAGATGGTATTCTTTTCCATTTAATACAAAACAACCGTTAGCGATCCGATTGGCACAACGACCGATCGTTGCTCCCATATAGGACCCCTGCTGATCCAAATAACCTTCATATGAATCAAACCCTAAGACGATATCGATCCCGCTTTTCTTATCAACAAAGGAAACAAGCGCAGCTCCCATGTTCATAACCGTAACCGAAATATATTCATTTTCAATCGTATGGCAACAAATATCATTTTTCATCATCTTTAAGCCTTTCATTTAGTTTCTTCATGACTTCAGCACTGACTTTGATTGTTTTACGGTCATAACTGATAAGACCGTTTACTTCACTTTCAACATCGCTTAACTGTGTATAGACACAAGCGGCTAACCCTAATTTCTTTGCTGGAATGATTTGTTGTTCATAGAGCTGAATAAGGTTTTCCTCCAGCTCTTTCTGACTTTCCATCCGCTTATAACCAAAGCTCTTTTTTCCTTTCTCAAATGACCATTGATAACCGCCAAATTCACTTAGGATGACACATCGTCCAAGTCCGTCCTTTTTAAATTTATAAGGTTTAAAGTAAACATGCCAGCTTTTAAAATCACCTATTTGCTGATCATGCCAGCCGCTTGCAGGATCGATCGTCCTTGTAGGATCCCATTTTTGAACAAGCTGCAAAGCTTTTGCACTGTCAAACTGTCCCCATCCTTCATTAAAAATCACCCACATCGAAATACTGACACAGTTATATAAATGATCGATCATTCCCTTCAGCTGTTCAATGAACATATTGCGCTGATGCTCATCCTTCCTGCCAAAGAGGCGGTAATGAGAATCTTTAAAGCTTTTATTCGTAATCAGAGGAAAGCTGATCGTTAAAAGATTATATGGACAGCCTCCATTCACCATATCCTGCCAGACCAGCATTCCCAAACGATCACAATGATAATACCAGCGCAAAGGTTCTATTTTGATATGTTTACGCAGCATATTAAAACCCATCGACTTTGCCAATTGAATGTCATCGATCATCATCTGATCATCTTTCCAGCTCATCAAACCTTCACTGTTATATCCCTGATCAAGCAATCCGCTCTGAAAATACGGCTGATTATTAAGAAAAAGACGCATGACTCCCTCTTCATCCTTCATGACGCCAAATTTGCGCATCCCAAAATAAGAAGCAACATGATCTTTCTTAAACGTTACCGTAAAATCATAAAGATAAGGATCTTGAGGTGTCCATGGATGCATATCATCCAGATAAAGACGGATCGCTGAATTACTTTCACCCTCGATACTTTTTTGACCACATGTAATGCATACCAATCCGGACGTATTTGTCTTGACAAAGATTTCAACACTTTTTTCATCAAAATAAGGTGTAATTTTCAGTGATTCGATATAATCCTCAAAAACGCTTTCCAGCCAAACGCTCTGCCAGATCCCGCTTTGTGCGGAATACCAGATACCCTTTGGATGCAGCGACTGTTTTCCTCTTAATTGACTACCGGTATCACTGGCATCATGAATCACAAGACAAATATGATTCTTCTTTTTTAGGACATTGGTGATATCAAGAACGATGGGCAGATAACCACACTCGCTCTCCCCTATCAATGAATCGTTGATCCAGATCTTGCATTGACCATCCACCGCATCAAAATGAAGCAGTACCCTGCCAACATTAAAGTCATCCAAAAGCTCAAAGTCCCGTTCCATGATCAATGTTTCATCCGGCTTTAAAGCCTCCCGGCTTCCACCTAATTTAGATTCTATTGAAAAAGGAACGATCACTTTGCCATTTTCATTTCTTTTTTCGCCGTGAATCGAAAAATCCCACTCCCCGTTTAAACATAGATAACTATTTCTTCGCATCTGTGGACGCGGATATTCACTGCATGGAATATGATTCATATTATCAACTCGCTTTCCATTTTGATTATACCTCATTTTTTTGTGAATAAGAATTCAAAACAGAAAAAAAACATGGTGATGCTTAACTATAAAAAAGCCATCATCGTTATATAACGTGATGGCTGACATCAAATTTTAGTGCATGCATCATCATGCATATCTTTTTTGCTTATTTACAGTCCTTTTTCCTTCACAAAATCAATGACCCGATAAACATAGTCATGGCATAGCTCATCGGTTTTAGCTTCAACCATCACTCTCAGCAAAGGCTCTGTTCCGCTTGGACGAACAAGGATACGTCCTTCACTTCCCAGCTCTTTTGCCACTTCATCGATTACCTTATTGACTTCCGGGTCTTTTAATACCGCTTCTTTATCCTTAACCCGCAGATTCACTAAAAGCTGCGGATAAATAAACAGATCTTCACCCAACTTCTTTAAAGAAGCCTTTTCATCGATCATTACCGCTAACAGCTGCAAGGCCGTAAACAATCCGTCACCTGTATTTTCATAATCCTTAAAAATGATATGTCCGGATTGTTCGCCACCAATTTTGTAATCATTAGCTTCCATGCTTTCAAAAACATATTTATCACCGACTGCTGTCTGTACGGAATAAATACCATTTTTCTCAAAAGACTTATATAAACCAAGATTGGCCATCACCGTCGTCACGACCGCATTATCCTTCAGTTTGCCCTGAGCAAGCATATGCTTGCCACAGATATGCAGGATATAGTCACCATTGATCAAATGACCATCTTCATCTACCGCAATCAAACGATCCGCATCACCATCAAAGGCAAAGCCCACATCATAGTTGCCTTCCTTCATCAGCTGCTGGAGCTCTTCAGGATGCGTCGAACCGCAATGATCATTGATATTGATTCCATTTGGTTCGCTATGAATCACTTCCAATGTAGCTCCCATTTCATTTAAACATTCCTGCGCTGTCGTTGTGGCACTGCCATTCGCCAAATCAAGAGCGATTTTAAAGCCGCTCAGATCAAGCGGATTCATCTCTCTTAACCATGAAAGATAAAGCTGCAGTCCATCCTCAAAATTTAAGACCTTACCGATTTTATCATCCTGTGCATAAGGAAGTTCTTCATCACTTTCAAAATAAGCCTCAATAGCATCTTCAACTTCAGGATCCATCTTCTTTCCTTCACCATTAAACAGCTTGATGCCATTATCATAATACGGATTGTGAGAAGCACTGACCATGATGCCACAATCAAAATTTTCTTTTCGAATCAGATATGACACACTCGGCGTCGGGCACACACCTAAAAGATAAACCGTTGCCCCACTGGCACTGGCACCTGCTGCCAGGGCCATTTCATACATGCTGCTGGACTGACGGGTATCCTTACCTATCAAGATCCTTGCATGACGATTCTTGCCATAATAATATCCCAAATAACGACCAATCTTGATGGCATAATCTAAACGCAAAGTATCATTGGCTTTGCCTCTGTAACCATCCGTACCAAAATATTTTCCCATTGTACCCTCCTACTTTGAAACATTCAATCTTACACTTTGACGATCGCTCTCAAAGGTCAGCATATTGTTATTTCCTTCAATATGAAGCGGTAATTCTACCAGACCGCTGCTATCCTCAGGAAGCTCTGAGAAATCAATATAAGCCTCAATACCGGAAACATCAAAGCTATCGATCATCTCCTGAGTACCTATGATCGTAACACTTACCGTAGCACTCTCATCCTCACTGATGGTTGCCTTCCAGTCACCACGGTTACGATACGTAATTTCAATATCATTAACGACCTTCTGCGTCTTATCTCCCAAGACGACCGTAATGCTTACGACGCTAGGATCTTTGCCGCGCACTCCGCTTGGAAGGTTGATCGGCATCGTCACCACATTGGTTTCATTTGTAAGATCATAAACCGGAAGCTGTATTTCAATCTGATTGATCGTGTCCAAAACATCCTGCGGTCCGTTGATCGTAACACTTGAATGTGTCAATGAAATAGAAGCTATCGCTTTATCATTCGGTATCTCGCCATTCGGTATCACTACGATCGGTACTTCCTTGCTTGGCGTAGTTACGCTGACCGTTGCCTTGATCGATTCCGGAACGATATCAACATCCATACGATTGCCATTTTGATCATAAGCCACCAAAGGCGCATCGACGGTGAAATCTCCTGTAATGTTCGACACATCGATCAAAGCATTTACAATAGAAATCTGATCGATCGTCTGCTGGGAAGCACGTACGATCACGGTATCCTTTTCAAATTCAGGTGTTCCTAATGCATAAATGTTATCCATTTTATTCGTATTGACAAACTGATAACCAATCGTAAATTCCATTGAGATCTTTTTCGTAATCGTCACAGTCACCTGATTTGGAACAATTGTGGCTCTTGTACTGCCGCTGAGTCCTAATGCCTGCAATTCAACTGTATGTGTTCCCTCTGTCAAACCGCTCAGATCGGCAACGATCTTTTGCTTATCAGCCGTAGCCAATGAAATGTCAGCCATTTCCCCCGTCAGGATCACATCAACCGTTTCCGGAAGTCCGCTGACCTCATAAACGGAATCATTGACCTCCACGCTCAATGGGATATCCTGAAATTCTTTGCTGTTTGACATTGAGCTGGTAACACTGGAAATACTGGAAGATGAATTTACCGATACATACAGCAGGACTGCCAAAAGCAAAGCAATTTCTTTTGAAAAACGGCGATTAAACAATAATCTGTCAAACCAATTTGAAAACCAACGAAAGGCTTTCACGAAGAAATTACCGAAATTCATATACGAACGTGTAATTTTTTCGCTTTGAGAGGCAATGGTCTTTGCCAGTTCTACTTTTTTCTCATCAATATTCGATGTCTTCTGTTTCCTTGGCTTTGCCATTACTCATTCCCTCCTTCACCATTATTATTTTCTTGGATCTGATCCATCAAAGCATCCAATTTATCATCATCTGAAAGAGTTTCATCCTGTATGTTATTTTCAGCGCTCTGTACTTCTTCCTTCTTGACCTCTTCCTTTTTCTTTCTGCCGCGTCGTTTAGGCTTTTCATCCAAAGCCTCAAAAACGATTTCCTCAGCAACTTCTTTTCCTGCTTTTTCACTATTCTTATTCACACGAGCTGCCTGCTTCTTATACGTAGACTTAACATCCGGCTCTTTTTCTTCCTTCTTGTCATCTACCTTTACCTTTGAATACTTCTTGGCATTCTTCAATAGATATGCGGTAATACGCGGTCCCTTATGAGAATCCTTCTCATGACCATATTCAAACTCGATCTCATCATCTTTCTGCTGAGAAACCTTTTGATCCGATACCACATTTTCCTGAAGACAGATTGCCTGAAGCAGATACTCCCGCAGCTTATCTTCATCAACGACCGTTAATCTTCCACCCTCAGCAATCGAAATCTTGCCCGTTTCCTCACTGACGACAATGCTGATGGAATCAGTGATCTCACTGATACCGATCGCTGCCCGATGACGTGCTCCATAGCTTGACGGAAAATCAAAGGTCGTCGGCGGAAAATATGCACTGGCACAGGCAATCTTATCCCCTTGGATGATGACCGCACCATCATGCAACGGTGTTCCCGGCACAAAAATCGAACACAAAAGTTCGCTCGTAACAATTGAATTCATTCTTGTACCCGTTTTGATATAGTCACTTAATGAATGTCCCTGTTCCAGCGTGATCAGTGCTCCCGTCTGTGTCTTGGAAAGTTCACCGGCAGCCTTCACCAGTTCATCCACCAGATATTCACGCTCATTGCTCGTTAACGTCGAGATTCTGGAAAGCACATTGGTCTTACCGATCTTTTCAAGAATGCTCCTGATCTCCGGAGAGAATAAGATGATCAATGCCAGTGGTCCCCAATTCACAAACATATTGGCCAGGACTGACATCGTTCTTAAATTAAACAGATTTGCGATAGCCTGAATGATAATTACAAAAACAATTCCTTTAAATATTTGAATCGTACGTGAATTATTGCGTACAATTTTTAGTACATAATAGAAAACGACCCATGTACAACAGATATCAACCACTGCATTTAATATCTGAAGCAATGTTGATGGATTGAATATATTTAACATACGAAACTCCTTTCGCTTTTTATTATAACACATCCCTCACTTCTCAAAAACCCTTTTTTCTCTCGATCTAAAAGTTGCTCAAAATAAAACAGGAACATGCGTCCTGTCTTATTCCAGCATAATATCTTTAGGTTTAAGCCTTATGACATAGAGCAAAGGTAAAAGAGAAGATATTAAAAAAGTTCCTACTGATAATCCAATAAGCCAAATAAAATCATCAACAGTTATCATAATCACATATTCATCTAAAATATCTTGTTGATCAATCTGATCTGGATTCAGGTAAAAAGAAACATCTGTATATTTTTCTGACACGCTCATTTCTCCATAAAAAGCTGTTCTCATCATATTTCTTGATAGATTTTGACTCAAAAACCAGCCGCTTGCAAAAGAGATAACGATTCCTAATAATCCGCTCAATATTACTTCTAAGATAATCTGAAAAAATAACTCCGATCTTTTGATTCCCATTGAAAGGTAAATACTTATTTCATGCTTTCGATCTTTTATGAAATAAAAAGAAATCAAAGCGGCAATAATACACATGGCAGCTATTGAGAAAATGACTGTTTTATGAGCCAAACCACTAAAACTATCAATGGGCCCTAATAAGTTTGACACACTATCATTACTCGTAGTGACTATAATATCAGTACCTTCAACATAATTATCAGCTGCCATCTCTAATGACTTCACATTCTGTGGCTGATCAACAGCTATGAGTGCTGAATCAATCCATATCTTAGAAACATAATCTTCTTGTGGATTCATTTCTAAATATGTTTCCGCAAGCTTTTGAATATTTCTGTTTGGTGTATAAAACATTTGAATATTATGAATATTTTTCACATCAGAATACTTATTTTCAATGATTTTAAAAGTGCCAACAACTGTATAAGTCACAATTTCATGATAAACATCTATCATTTCATTACTTTCAGAATCATAAGCTGAAATATTCATGACAAAATCAATGGTATCCCCTACTTTAATATTTTTCGAATTCTTTTTAATATCCTCATTGACAATTAAAACATTATCACCATTTTCCATCTGCCTATCAGTAAATATTTCGCCACCAGTAAGCTGAATAAACCCTTCTTTCTCATCCGCTAGATTAGCATAAGAGATACCATGTAAAATCGAAAATCCATTTTCATAACTTATATTCTCATCTAATTCATACTCTTCACTCTGACTTAATTCCATAAAATTAATATGATAATTAATATCAGCGTACGCAACATGATCACGAACGGTCAATGCCTTGAAACAATCTTCAAAAACAGTCCATTTTTTTCGATATTCGTCCAAGGTCAATCCTGTTACTTCTGCATCCGAAAAAAGAGAAGTGTCAGTTAATACTATTTTCCCGCCAATACGATTTAATAAATGATTTTGTGTATTTTCACCTGATTGCGCAATGCTCTCAGCACATATCAATACATTACCCATTAAAAATGTAAATAGAAAAAAAATCAAGGTGGCTGTCTTTCGTCGTGTAATACTTATCCAAACTCTTTTAAATACATTCATAAAACAAAATTATGCGTGTGCTCATAAAGATGGAGAATCACATCAGACTTTTCAGCAACATCCTGTGCATGTGTCACGACGATTACACATTTATTTAAATCATGTGCTAACTTCTGAAAGATTTCTACGATCATAGATCCTGTGTCCTTATCTAAATTTCCTGTTGGCTCATCAGCAACAATTAAATCTGCATTGCTTGCTAATGCACGAGCAATAGCAACCCTCTGTTGCTCACCACCGGAAAGACGCTTGATTCGACGTATCGCTTTCTTTTCATCGATACCGACACTTTCAAGAATTTTCAAAGCCTGCACCTTCATGTCCTTTTCCTTATTTTCACTAATTCCCATAGCTACTAAAACATTCTCAAAAGCATTCATATAAGGAATCAAATGATAATTTTGAAATACAATTCCAATATTATTGCGACGATAATTCTCCCATCCAATTTCATCTAAATTTTTTCCCTTATATAAGATATCTCCCTGTTTTGGCTTATCCAAAGCACTAATTAATGATAAAAATGTTGTTTTCCCGCATCCACTAGAACCTAAAATTGTATAAAATATACCTTCTTCGAAACTCATGGATGCATGATTCAAAATTACTCTTTCCTGATCACCATCAGGATATGTATAATATAAATCCTTTACCTCCAATATGCTCATAGGCCCACCTCACAGTTTGAATTGAAATCTTTTATTCCTTACATAATAATCCAGGACAAAGTATTTGTCCTACTTCTCTTCGAGGAAGCAAAGATGGAGTGCTTCCATTTATTATCAAAGATAATGCAATTAATAATTTAATAATGAACACGTTATCCCTCCTTGATATTTTCTTTCATTTTTAAAATATAGATCTGATAGCTGCGATAACTTCTTGTTTTTTTACACAATCTGCTCATTTCATATTCATACATCGTCCATAATGGCTCAGCATATATTTCCTGTTTTAACCTTTTCATGACTTCTTTTAATATAAATTGTTGAAGTTGTACAGGTGGAACACCCTCTGCGCATAATTGATAATATTTCAAACATGGATACAACGAATGATTTTCACAAATTGAATAATCAAAGCAAATAATTTGATTCAATCGACTCTTACATGCACAAATAAACAAAATATTTTTTTCATCATTCATGAGCTCGTTTGATCTTTCATAATATTTAAGAGCTTTCTCATAATCTTCATATAAATAATAATACATTCCTAGATTATAATATATCGATTTTTTCATTGAAACGGGTAATCTTTCATCTTTCACTATATCTTCCAGCTTCGACGTGTATATTTTACCTTTTTCCTGATCAACATCTCTATAAATACTGTGGATATCCATCAGCGTTCTTGTCTTTCGAAGAACATTATCTTCCCTCTCATAGTATTTCAAAAGATCCTTGTAAATCTCTAAAGCTTCAATATAATTGACTTTCATCTCACATTCTCTGGCATACCAATATCGTCCAATCGCATCATCTTTTTCTGCTGCTAATGGATATAACTGATTACAGATTTTTATATCTAAGATTTTTTTAATATTGCTTTGTTCACACACTTCCAGTAGTAGCGATCCCAAGGATTCAAATAGATTGATGTATGGAATAACTCTTAAAACTTCATCCCTAGTTAAATATTTACTATCAAGATAATATTTTTTCAAATAGTTTAAAACTTCGATTACTTCCCGATAAATCATCATTTCTTGATGTGAAAAACAGATTTCAAACAAAGAATTGATTTCTTTGTCAATTTTTTCTGATTGAAATTGCTCACACACTTGATAGAGAGCTTCGAATCTGTCTTCCAGGATTTGAAGGTCCTCATCATTCATCAAATATTTTAAATGATAAAAATGCAAAAGACCGTCATAATAATCATCATTTTTCTTGATTACTCCCTTTTCTATGTCTTGAACAGTTGCATGACCGCAAATGCCGGCATTATAGACCTGCAACAGACTAATATGATGCTTTTTTCTATAAAAACAGAAATATCTTCCCAATAATCTTTTTTCTCTATCTGAATAAAACTTGATTACGATCATTATAATTCTCCATTACAATAAAATGTCTTTTGGATTCATTCGCAAGATAAATAATGTAGAAATTCCAGTAGAAGCCGCTAAAACAATAACAGATGCTAACATTACACTACTTAAATCACCATTTTCCAACTGTGTTTCATATTGTTTTAAAACTTCTTTCTGACTGATTTCTTCCGGCATCATCTGCATATTTTCTTCCGCTAATTCCTTCTGGATATGACTTTCCATCAGCATCTCACTTATATCATGACTAATTCCTCGTACACTTATCGTAGAAGCAGAAATACCTATCAGGCCAATCAAGATCATTTCCAGCATTAACTGTCCCATCACACGTTTTTTCTTTTCACCAAGTACCAGTAAAATACCGATTTCATCCTTTCTTTCTCTCATAAAAAGAATACTGACCACTATTAATATGATCAAAGTCGCAGCAACAGCTACTATAAAAATCACTTTTGAAGAAACATTGATCGTTTCTAATGGTCCTGCCAATCTTAAATACATGTCATTATTCATCATAATGTCATAATCTAACTCATATTTTTCCAAGATATCTTTTGTCTTCTCAACAAAAGTCTTGATATCTTCTGAAGAATATAATTCAAAATAACTGAAATAATTATGATAATCGGTACTATTATAGTAAATATTGGATTCAATCTGATTCGCATCTACATAACGCATGATACGTTCATAATAATCTTCATGCTGATTCAAGTAAAAATTCATTGGAATCAAGGCCCTTGGATCATTACGAATATCATCACATTCCTGTGTTTCTATATCTGACTTGACATCATAAAAACCAATGATTTCAATCTCAATATGTTTTTCATCTAAAATAGAATCTAAATATTTTTCGTTAGCCTGCTGGATCATTGCTTCATTAATAAGACTGTCATCCCTGGTAAAATTATAGATAATATTATTAGGATTTTCAGAATAGACGCGACTTACAAATTCAATCGTATCACCAACTTTCAAATCGTTCCAGCTCAACATATCATTCTTTTCTATTATTTTTTTAGCACTGTTAGGAATGAGCATGACAGGAGCACCATTTTCAAGTTCTTCCTCAGTAAAATCTCTTCCATCTGTTATATAAATTTTTTGGGTATGCAAAGAATAAGAATCAGTTGTCGTAACGGTTGCAAAACTAAAAGAAGTATAATAAGTTGAATAAAGAAAATCATAATATGCTGAATCACCATAAAAATGACGTACATCCATATTATAAGGCTCACTGGTTTCCAAAAAACCTGCTATAAACCCATAATCACCATATCTGACTTCAGAAAGATTCTTAATTTCTTCATAAGCCTTTAGCTGTCTTTCCATCATAGAACGATTCACATCACCCGTATAATCCTGCTGATTGATTTCTGATTTCTGTTTTTCACTAAAAGCACAGGCCATATCTAACGGAGTATCCAGCATGGCAATTGGAACGATCTGAGCATTGATCTCATCTTTGATGGATTGACTTGTTTTGTATAAAATCAAAGACCCTGAAATCACATTTCCTGCAATAAAAACAATCGCCAACAACAGCAATGATTTTATCGGCCTTCGAATGATACTTAAAAGAAGTCTTTCCATTAGTTTCATTCATAATCACTCCTCATTTATGAATATTATAATAAATCATATAACACCTGTAAATATTCGATAAAGGCATTCCGTTAGAAATGCCCTGCTTTAAACATCAATTGAGTATGTCATCTGATTACTTCGATTTGTATGCATATCTTTTGCAAGTACTACAATTCTAATTCTCATACCACTACTTGTTGCTGAATAACTCCAATTTAAAATTGAACATTGATATCTTCCCATATATACTTGATTATCATCAGTGAAAGAAGTTGATTCATTATTTCTAAATTTCACAGAAATCTTAACATTTGAAAGTGATGGACCTGATGAGGAATAACGATAGCTTCCGGTAATAGAAAAAAATATATTTTCTAGTGGTCCAGAGCCGACTGATATCTTCTTTATTATTTTATCTTTATTCACTGTAACATCAATAAAAGAAGCATATGGAACAATTTCATTGGCTTTTGCTTGTGTTGAAGGTACAATAGTCACTCCACCCATCAGTAATCCTGCGCATAATATAGTTTTAAAAAATTTAGTCAGTTTTTTTCATTTTTTACACCTCCTCTGACTAAGTAATGAATGTAAGCACTTTATTACTTTGTAATTTTATTTTACCATAAAGCCTTTTCATGATTGACAACTTGGCAAACTTCTAAAAATGAAGCTTTAAAAGAAAATTATTTTAAATTGCCATTTTTAATTGTATCTTTTCACAATTCATGTCATAGATGTTAATCTATGTTATAATTATTAAAAAAGGAGGATTCTATGCCAAATATTATTACCCACGGTTTATTTGCGAAAGCCGTTTATGATGAAATCAGTGATCATAAGCTCAAAGAAATCATAAAAGAATTTCCAAGAGAATATATTATAGGAAGCAATGGTCCTGATTTTCTTTTTTTCTATAAATTTTTTCAAAAAAAATATGCTTCTGTCCGTCAATTAGGAAGCAAGGTACATGCCTCTCATGTCAATGATTTTTATGATCTTGCTTTAGACTTGATCCAACATGAAAAAGATGAAGTCCTAAAAAAAGCCATGACCTCATATGTTGCCGGTCACCTCTGTCACTGGGCCTTGGATTCCCGTGCACATCCTTATATTTTTTATAAGACAGGCTCTTACAGTGGCCTCTCGGCCAGCATGCACCATCGCTTTGAATCCATGATGGATGCCATGATGCTCATGAAACTGCGGCATGAAACAATCAGAACCTTTAAATTCTATTTATTGGCCAAACAGAGTCCTTACAGCGCTGAAGCCGTTGCCAATATCTATGTTCCTATCATAGAAACAATATTCCATGAAAAGATAAGCGCTAAAGAAATAAAAGACGCTTTAGATGACTGGTATAAGCTTCAAAACTGGCTTTATGATCCAAAAGGAGTCAAGACGCGCATATTGAAAGCTTATGAACAAAAAGCAGGACACCCATGGCTTTTCAGCGGTAATGTCGTACCTTATAAGATTGATGAAACCTATGATGTCTTAAACGAGAAAAAAGAAGTCTGGTGTCATCCGACAGATGAAACAAAAGTCAGTCATGAATCATTTATGGAAATCTTTGAGCGTGCCAAAAAAGATGTTCTGGATATCCTTGAACATCTCAATGAAAAAGATGTTGTGTTATCACTGCTTGGCAATGCCTCTTATGATACCCAGGAAAGCGAACCGAAAGAAATGAAATATTTTAATTTGATCTATGGAGATATGTATGAGAATCTTTGATTTACATGCCGATATCGGCGCTGATGTATTGAGTCAGCATCATTTAGGAAAAGAAAATGTATTGCTTACAAGACACAGTGACAAGTGTCTTAAAGGTGAAGTCAGTGCGATTGCCATGGCCTCTTTTTTCAGTGGCAAAGAAACATATGAAGAAATGCAGGAAATGATCCTTACTCTTGAAAATGAGCTTGAGAATCAACAAGTATGGAAAAGAGTTCTTTCCAGTCAGGATTTAAAAAACGAATCACCTTTAGCTCTAATGAGCGTAGAAGGAATGTGTGGTATCCGTGAGCATGAAACTGAAGCCATTGCATGGATGTATGAGCATGGCATTCGTTTGGCAAGCCTTTGCTGGAACGAAGAAAATGCACTGGCTACCGGTGTTAAGGGTAATCCTGAACGTGGATTAAGTGAAATGGGACGTCATGTCATTTCAAAAATGGATGAGCTGCATATGGTCATTGATGTATCACATGCCAATGAAAAGACCTTCTGGGATATCTTAGACTGTGCCAAAGGCCTCGTTATTGCCACTCATTCCAATGCCTATGCACTGTGCGACCATCCCCGCAATCTGAAAGATGAGCAGATCAAGGCATTGGCAGCAAGAGGCGGGCTCATCGGCATGAATAGCTGTGCTTATTTTATTGACCACGATCTGACAAAAGTCAATGTTGACGCCTTAGCCAAGCATGCGGCCTATATCAAAGAGCTCGTTGGGATCGATCATCTGGCATGCGGCTTTGATTTCATGGATTTCTTTGGTGAAGAAGATGCTGCTTATACCATCTGTGATATGAAAAATGCTTCTTATGCCCAAAACTTCATTCAGGCATTAAAAAACAATCACTTCAGTGACAGCGAAATCAGAAAGATCGCTTATCAAAACGTGATTGATCGTTTTTCTCAATACTTAAGATGACAGACCCATTGGCATCTTTATTATACCATAATTTCACAAAAAGAACAGACTATTTATCCGATCAGAATGCCGTATAATGTAAGTATAGAGAAGGAGGGATTTTGATGAAAGTCCAAATCTATGGAAAAAACATTTCAATCACGCAAGGGATGCAGGAGAAACTTGAAAACAAGCTAAAATTTCTCGATAAATATCTCATTATTGATGAGAACCTGACCGCTAATGTTGTTGTCAAGGTACATCCGAATGATGTGAAAGTCGAGATCACGATACCAACAAAACTTGCTGTTCTGCGTGCAGAAGTAACCCATAAAGACTTCTATGCCGCAGTTGATCTGGCGATTGACAAGCTTGAAGATCAGATCCGCAGACAAAAAACTCGTCTGGAAAGAAAACATAAGGATAAGCTGGCATTATCTTTTATAGAAAATGAAAGCGAAAAAGAAGAAGATGTCTATGTAAGGACAAAGTCTATTTCCGTAGAAGAAATGGATTTGGATGAAGCCATCATGCGTATGGAAATGCTTGGACATGATTTCTTTATTTATCGTGATGATGAAACCCACGAAATCAATGTTGTCTATGCAAGACATGATGGCGGATACGGTTGTATCGAAGTAGAATAGAAAGCGGAGAAGATCCGCTTTTTTTATACAGAATACAGAGAATGAAAAGGAACGATGGACAAGTTAAAAAAGATGGATTATAATAATGCCTATGGTTCAGTTAAGTAAAAGAATACAACGTTTATTTGATATCGCAACAACCTTTGTATCAGGGGTTGTTACTTTTGTATTGGGTGTTTTTATACTAACGGCAACACCGGATGATTATTATCATTTTATTTATTTAACAGCGGCCATTCTGATCTTTATCGGCTTTTTCCATTTATGGAAAGGCTGGCGCAAGAAAACAGAAAGAAAAGATTATTTTATACGAACCCTATTAGAAATCATATCCGGTATATTTATCGTTACATTTCCTAATTTACCGCTTAATATGCTTTCTCTTATCGTAGCGATCTATCTTTTGCTTTCATCACTCATTTATTTCATCAATTATTTCATTCTGAAACAACAGCATACAAGAGATAAATCCCTTGCATTATCTATAATATCGCTGATCGCCGGATGTTTTTTTATGCTTTCATTTATCTATGACTGGGATGCTTCGGTTTATCTCATTGCCGGATATTTTATGATCTGGGGTGGAAGCATGATGCTTAATGCATTGACCGACCTATTATTTAAAAATGCCAACAACCCTAAGATCCGTGTCTGTCTGCCGGCCATCATTGACTGTTTCATTCCAAACATGTGGCTCAATCGCGTCAATCGCTATTACCGGGAACAGCCAAACGAACCTTTAGTTGATGAGTGGGTCAATCAGGAGCATGATTTTGAAATATTCATCCATGCCTCACATAATGGTTTTAATACATTCGGACATGCTGACTTCATGTTTGATGGAGTTCTTTATTCCTATGGCAATTATGACGGAAAAAGCGAACAGTTTTTTTCTATGATCGGTGACGGCGTGCTTTTTAAAACAAAAGATCGTGATGCTTATATCCGCTTCTGTTTAAAAAGATGTCATAAAACGCTCTTTGTTTTCGGCTTAAAGCTAAGTGAAAAGCAAAAAGAAAGCGTTCGTGAACGACTTCAGCATCTAAATGAAACGCTCATTCCTTGGGATCCTCCATTTATCCATCAGCCGTTAAAGAAAAATGCTCCAAGCATCGATCTTCATGTCCACCAGATTTATAATGAAGCTAAAGGCATCCTTTACAAATTCAAGAGCGGACCTTTTAAAACATATTATGTCTTCGGCAGCAATTGTGTCCGCTTCGTCGATGATATCATCGGTAAAAATGTCGATATCGTTAAGATGGTAGGTATCATCACGCCCGGCACCTATCTGGATTATCTTGAAGGAGAGTTCAAACGGGCTTCAAGCAATGTTGTCAGCAAAGAAATTTACAGCATTCATAACTATGATATCGGTGAAGAAGATGAAAATGATCCTTATAAGGATTTT
>NZ_JBVAYM010000019.1:0-45876 GCF_055420025.1 Traorella sp. mt218 | reverse complement strand
AGTTTATGGAAAATAAATATTATTTTGAACTAATAAAAGCTTCGCTTACCGGAACTTCTTTCACTCACCTGGTCGAACTGGCAGCTGTTTATCTCAACAATCCCCTGCTAGTGATTGATAACAGTTTCAACATCATCGCTTATTCTGAAAATCTTAAATCAACAGATAACATTTGGTTAGATGCCGTTACACGCGGTTATATCACCATCGAATTTGGTGCCACCCTTAACAACTGGGATGTACTGGTTGGCCCGTCCAGACAATATTTCGATACCGATAAGATCAGCAGTAAAAACAGACGCTTTATTCGATTGAAGTATCAACATCAGATAATAGGTTACTTGGATATTTTAGAGGAAAAAACTCCTCTTGATACGCTTCAGGAAGAACAATATCTGTTTATAGCGGCCCTGCTGGCAAAAGAGCTTCTCTTTAATTTCCATCAGCTTGATCTGGGTGATTTTCCGGTTCGTGAAGAAGAGATCATGCTTGAGTTATTACAACATCGTTTTACAGATCGTGCCCAATTTAATTCACGCATTCAAGGGTGTCATCTGGAAAGCAATTCTTTTTATCATATCGGATGTATCGATTTCAGACATTACATTTCTTATAATGCACATCACAGTCAGATTCAAGAAAATCTGCGAGCTTATATTCCCGATAGTACCTCTGTTTTTTATGAAAAACAGCTTATTATCCTGATCAAAACCGACAGTAACTGCAACTATCAAATGCTCGATCAGTTTCTTCATTCCAGCTCATTAAGCATGGGAATCAGCGATCCTTTTAAAGATCTCTATCAATTTACCACTTATCTCAGCCAAGCACAGACCGCCTTGCGTCTACGGCAATTCGTATCACCCGATACATATGTTAGTTTCTATGAAAAATGCAAGCCTTACCATATGTTTGAATACTTCAAAACAGAAGAACTCCTTCAATTTTGCCACCAACGTGTCCTTAACCTTAACTATTACGATGAACAAAATAAAACAAATTATATCAATACGTTACGGACTTATCTCTACTTTCAAAAAAGCATCCAGCAAACTGCAAATCATCTCTATGTACATCGCAATACCATCAATTATCGGATCCAGAAAATCAAAGAAATCATGGAAATTGACTTTAACCATTATGAATTAGACACTTTAGACGCTCACATGCTATGGTCCTGCGAAATCATTCAGTTTATCAACTATCGAAATCAAATTTCTAATTAAATGAGCATCAATTTACATTTCACATTTCTTTCTCAATATCAAATATTTACACCAATCTCATTTTTCTAAAACTTTTTTCATGCTTACTCTGGCAAATACCCCTCAAATATACAGATCTATACAAAAAAAAAACGCTGTTTCCTTTTATATAGGTTTCAGCGTTTTTCATTTGACTGGTCAATACAGTCCTATTGTTTATGCAACGATATTTACGATCTTTCCTTTAATGATGATAAACTTACGAATCTCTTTGCCTTCGATCTGTGCCTGTACGGTTTTCAGTGCCAATGCATTTTCTTTGATCTCATCTTCATTGGCATCCTTTTTCACTGTGATCGTACCCCTCAATTTACCATTTACTTGAACCGCAATTTCTACACTTTCTTCAACAAGGAAAGATTCATCATAAGTTGGCCAGCTCTCATAGGCAAGACTTTCGTCATGTCCTAATTTCTCCCAGATTTCTTCTCCGAGATGAGGAGCAAAGCAAGAGAGGATCTTGACAAAGCCTTGTGCATATTCACGATACAGCGTATCTGCTTTATAAGCATCATTGATGAAGATCATCATTTGTGAAATCGCAGTATTCAGATTCAAACTTTCAATATCCTTCGTAACTTTCTTAACCATGAAGTGATAGCTCTTATCAAGAGCATGATCATTGGTATCTGTAACACGATCCATTTCTACGATCAGACGATATACACGATCCAGCCATCTTCTTGAACCTTCAACACCCTGTTCGCTCCAAGGTTTGCTGGCTTCCAAAGGTCCCATGAACATCTCATAGATTCTTAGAGTATCTGCACCGTATTTTTCTACGACATCATTTGGATTTACGACAAATTCAGGATAACGTTTTCCCATCTTGATACCATTGGCACCTAAGATATATCCTTGGTGTACCAATTTCTTGAAAGGCTCTTTGGTCGGTACCAACCCTTTATCATAAAGATAATTGTTCCACATTCTTGAATAAAGCAAATGTCCGACAGCATGCTCCGGACCTCCGATATACAGATCGACCGGCATCCAGTGCTTTAATAATTCATAGTTTGCAAATTCTGAATCATTATGCGGATCGATATAGCGCAAGTAGTACCAGCTGCTTCCGGCACTTCCCGGCATCGTACTCGTTTCACGTTTTCCCTTTACCCCATCAATTTCTACATTGACCCAGTCAGTTGCCTTTTCCAGCGGGCTTGCACCGCTTTTTCCTGGGGAATAATCTTCCAGCTCAGGAAGGATCAATGGCAATTCATCATCTCTTAACGCCACCATATTGCCATTTTCAAGATGGACGATAGGAATCGGCTCACCCCAGTAACGCTGACGGGCAAAGATCCACTCACGCAGACGATAATTGACATGCTTGCTTCCACAATGATGTTCTTCCAGCCAGGCAAGCATCTTATCAATGGCTTCCTGTTTATTCAAGCCATCCAAAAATTCTGAATTGATATGTAATCCGTCTTCTTCATAAGCGTGTTCACTGATATCTCCGCCATCCAGTACCTGAATGATTTCCAAGCCAAACTTTTTCGCAAAATCATAATCACGCTGATCATGAGCCGGAACTGCCATGATCGCACCTGTACCATAAGTTGCCAATACATAATCACTGATCCAGATCGGAATCTTCTTTCCGTTTACCGGATTCACTGCATAAGCACCTGTAAAGACACCTGTTTTTTCCTTATTCAATTCGGTTCTTTCCAGATCGGATTTACCGGCACATACCTTCTTATAAGCCTCTACATCCGCTTTGCAGTCATCCGTAGTAATCACGTCAATCAAGCGATGCTCCGGAGCCAAAACACAATAAGTAGCACCGAAAAGCGTATCACAGCGAGTCGTGAAAACCGTAAAGCTTTCATCATGACCATCTACCTTAAAATCTACATGAGCTCCGATTGATTTACCGATCCAGTTACGCTGCATCTCTTTGGTTGATTCAGGCCAGTCAATTTCATCCAAACCTTCCAGCAAGCGTTCTGCATACTGTACGATGTCAATGACCCATTGACGCATATTCTTACGAACAACCGGATAACCGCCTCTTTCACTCTTGCCATCTACGATTTCATCATTGGCTAATACAGTTCCCAATTCTTCACACCAGTTTACCGGCATCTCAACACACTTTGCCAATCCATCATTAAATAACTGTTTAAAGATCCACTGCGTCCACTTATAAAATGATGGATCACAAGTCGAAACCTCTTTTGTCCAGTCATAGCTGAAGCCAAGCATCTTTAACTGCTTCGTAAAAGTTGCGATATTTTTCTTTGTAAAGCCATCCGGATGATTTCCCGTCTGGATCGCATACTGTTCAGCAGGCAATCCAAAGCTGTCAAAACCCATTGGATGCAACACATTATATCCCTGCATACGCTTCATACGACTGACGATATCCGTCGCTGTATATCCTTCCGGATGTCCGGCATGCAAACCTACTCCTGATGGATAAGGAAACATATCCAAGGCATAAAATTTAGGCTTTGAAAAATCATGAACATCCGTATAAAATGTCTGATGATCTTCCCAGTATTTCTGCCATTTTGCTTCCATCTTCTTATGATCAAATCCCATAATCTTTCCTCCTAAAAATAAAAAAAGCACCCTCTAAGGACGCTTAGCGTGGTACCACCTTAGTTCACCAAAAGTGCACTCAATGTCCATAACGCTGGACTAGCCGGCTCCTTAGCGAGTTCACCCTTTATCATGACTGATTTCCACCACCCATCAGCTCTCTATCCATAACGCCGGACTACTACTCTAATTCATCGCCATTTACTTATTAAGAATAGCAATTTTCATGTTTCCTGTCAAGAACAACAAAAAGATTTGTCACAAAATTGACAAATCCTTTCTACATATAATCTTTATTAATACTATTATTTCTAATAATTCAACGCTTCATATTCACCAGGATCAACCATTTCTACCGTTGTAGAATCATATCCGCTCACCTTGATCTCAGCAGTAAATACAACCTTGATCCCTTCCTCTTCAGCCGAAAAACCAAATTTCTCATTTTCGATATAACCATCTTTATTGATCGTAATGACAAATGCATCAAATGTCAGCGAAGATAAAGCTGCCAGCGTTTCTTCATCCATCGTAGAACCCTCCAGGCTTCCCAATGTATCCATCAATTGAGTCAGCTCTTCTTTCGTCGGTTCGATCGTAACAATTGTCTTATCACCATCTTTAGAAGCTTTCATATTCTTAAACTCAGTACTCACTTCACCCACATTGGCCATCTGCCGGGCCTCTGAAACATCCATGGTCATCATTGTTTTCTGGCCATCAGTATTTGTATAAACGACACCATCATAATATGTCTGCTCAGTGGATATATTGGTACCAAACAACGATGCATCCACGATCGTATGATACATCAAATCACTTTGGATCCCTGCCATTTCCACCGTCATCTCTATAGGCATATCCAATGATAAATTTTCTGTCGCAGAATCAGAACTGCTCATTTCCATATTAACTGAAATATTCGCATTCATACTTAATGAGTCAAGCTCTTTCATTTTTTCACTGGCATTTTCCAACAATACTTTTGGATCCTCAGCAGGTTCAGAATTGTTGCAGGCTGCCAATGAGAACGACAGCATGATCGCTGCCGCAGCACATAACACTCTTTTCATTGTCTTTTTCATAGGTCCCTTTCCGCTCCTTACAATAGAGCTTTTTAGTGATTTCATTATATCATCGAATATTTACATCGACAAGATTTAAAGGACCAACTAACGATTCTGTAATAAAAGGCCGTTTAATCCTAAACGACCTTTATTTCAAACCTTTTTACATTCCCCATACCAGCCAGATATAAATATAACCGGCAAGTACGGCCGCAAGTGTAAACGGAACACCGATCCGCAAGAAATCACGTGTGCTGACAGATTCCCCATTCTTACGCAGGATACCAATGGCTGCGATATTTGCGGAAGCTCCGATAGGTGTTAAGTTACCACCTAATGTGGCTCCTGTAAGCAAGCCAAAATAGAATACATACGGTGCCATCCCTGCCCCGCCATTCATCAAAGCAGCAATCGATGAAACAACCGGCAGCATGGTCGCAACATATGGAATATTATCAATGAACGCCGATAAAATAACCGACGCAAAAACGATCAAAGTATAAAGAAGGAAAGCATTATCCCCGGAAACCTGATAGAAAAGATTGGCAACGGCATCAATCACGCCGGCTTTCGTAATACCTTCGATCACGATAAAGATACCAAACAATAATAAAAGCGTATCCTTATCCAAATCTCTGATGACCATCTTGACAGGTTCAATATCTCTCTTTTTGATACAGGCACGAATGACACCGATAATACATAATGCAAAACAGATCAATCCGCTTCTTAAGTTATAAAGGGTCACGAAGCCTGCATTTGCAGGTTCCTGCAAAAAAGAAGCACATATCAGCAACACAACGGTCGCAATCATCAAAAACGATGGAAAGTAATCAGTCACTTCAGTTTCTACCTTGGCACTGACCTTCTGATTTTCATCACGAAACAAATACAACAGAACAACGATGGATGCTAAAGCGCCTAACTCTACGCCCCAGAAAATTCCCGGTTTACCTAACATCCAAAAGAAATCAAGAAATGTCATACCGGCATATCCACCCAGAAGAATGCTCGTTGTATCTCCGACAAGCGTTGCAGCTCCTTGAAGATTACTAGATACCGCAATCGCAATCAATACCGGTACCGGTGATATTTTTAATTTTTTAGAAATTGCCAGACCGATCGGTGCTACCATCAAAACAGTTGCGACATTATCGACAAAAGCACTGATGACCCCTGCAAATAAAGCCAATGATGTTACTGCCCATTTCACATCCGGAACCTTTGAAATCAAAATCTCTGCCAGACGTGCAGGCATCTTGCTCTCGACAAATAATGTCACGGTACCCATCGTACCGCCAATCATTAAAAGCACATTATAGTCAACAGCCCCCAAAGCATCCAAAAGGCTCATATCATACATGCCTGCAATGCCAAGAATCACAAATACGGCCGCCGAAGTCAGTGCGATCCACGGGCGATATTTCTGAAAAGCCAGCATCAAGACATATGTAATAAGAAAAATAACTAATGCGAAAACCATATATCCTCCTCTTATATTAAACAAGTACCCCTATTATAACATTACCCTTTCCGGCTATTAATGTAATCTTTTAGAGTTTATTCACAATTATTTGCAAACAAAAACATGGGCCTTCATCAGAAAGCCCATGTCTTATCGTTTATTTTACTGATTCTTTTTTTCTCATAAAGAGAATGCCCATACCAGCCACAAGCATCATACCATAATAGAAATACATATTTATATCGCTTGTATTAGGAGTCTGAGGTGTTACAGGAGTTTCCGGATCTGTTGGCTTTTCAGGTTCAACAGGAACTTCATTCTTTTCGAATTTAGCCGTTAATTCCAGATCACTTGTTACCGGCGTATTGAAATCATATGCCTTATCGCCATCATACCAGCCGACAAAAGTATGACCTTCTTTCTTTGGATCCACTGGCTTCACTGCAGTTTTACCATGCTCGATCACCTGGCTTTCAACACCATCACTAAATGATACAGTATATTTCATAACTTCAAATTTAGCCGTCAATGTTACATCATCTGTCACCGGTGTATTGAAATCATACTCAGTATCTCCATGATACCAGCCTGCAAATGCATAACCTTCTTTTTTAGGATCAGCCGGTCTTACTGCCGTCTTTCCATAATCTACTTCTTGTGCCGGCGCATCATCACCAAAGGAAACAATAAAGGTAATCGGTTTCCACTGTGCATATAGATCAATGCGTACGCCACCATTTCCATTATCATTTAAAGCAATTGTTTCACCGGCTTTATAACCTTTACCACTTCCGTCAGCCTTTGTATTCCAGCCTTCAAAAGTATAACCTGTGCGCGTTGGCATTGAAGATGAAACTACGATTTCATTCGCATTTGTGAAATTATTCGTCGGTCCTCCTTCTCCGCCATTTGCATCATAATAAAGAGAATTCGCTGTCTTCATGATCTTAACTTTCTGACTGACACTTGCAGAAGCTGATTTTTCAGAAACAAGAACATCGCTTCCTTCTTTCTGAGTAGCTGTCACAGTAACGCTGTATTCACCGCTGTCACTTACATTACCCGCAAGCCGAAGTGTCTTGCCATTTTCACCTTCGATCTTTACACCGTCTTTAAACCATTCATACGTATAATCAAAATCACTGTATTCAGTTACCTCAGCTGTAAGGATACGTGTTGAATTTTTTGGATAATAGAACTGATAATTATCACCAATTTCCGCAGCTTCAGTTGTCACCTTCAGTTTCACAGAAGGAGCCAGCACCTTACGTGCCATGATCAAAGATAAAGAATCTTCTGCTTCAACAACCTTGCTCTTACCACCTTTTACATATAAATCACCCAGCTGACCATTATCATAAATATACCAGCCATCCTGACTATATCCACTTAATGGAGAAGATGGGAAGCTATAACGTTCACCATACTGAACAGTTACCGGATCAATCGTATCACCGCCATTGGAATTAAAAGTAATAGTGACATCATTCATTTTAAGCCACTGAGCAGTTAATACATCATCACCACTTAAAGCAGTACCATCTGTGCTTAGCTTATTATTCTGACTTGCCCAGCCATTAAACTTATATCCGATACGTATTGGATCATTTCCAAAAGCACTTACAGGGGCATGATCTTTTGCAGTTTCAACAATACTCAAATTTTTATCTGCAAAGACACTGCCATCAACACCATCTTTAAAAGTTACATCATAAGCACGATTAAAAATAAGCTGTGAACGCACACCACCTGGATAATATGTACTGTCTAAGATCCAGCCTCCAAAATCTGCTTGTAAATTACCTGAAGAAGAGCTTCCTTTATAATTTAATTTATTTACAAAATGAATCGTCAAATTTCCTTCAGGAGTTTTTTCACTATTGAAAACGTATGTATAACCGTATTTATCAGATACCTTTTTCTCATATGGCTTAATATCTGTAACAGTAACGGATGCCATCATACATCCTCTCTCTTCATTCCAAACAGTTTCGTTAACCGTAAAGGTATTTTCAATCAGTGTAAAATCACGTAAATCAAAACCACCATATTGACGGAATTCATCCGTTGCACGGATCTGGGCATGAATGGCTGTCGCTGCATCCAATGCACTTGACATCTTCGTCCAACGTGCACTAAATGTACGATTCTTTGTAACAGTTTCAGCTGTCTGATCACCGTTTTTATATGTAGCATTCCAAGTTGTGAAAATCCAGCCATCACGTGTTGGTGTCCCATCAAAAGCGGGAACAGGATCACCAGCATTTACCGTATAGACCTGATCCGGGAAATATTTCTCAGATGAGCTTCCATCCGTGTACGTCACCGTATATGTTTCTGCGGCACGTACTGTCGGTGCAAAACCGACAAACATAAAGCATGTAATGATTAAGACAAGTACTCTCTTTAAAAATTTACTGCAATCCATAAAATAACCTCCTTTTCTTTTACAGTTTCAGCATTTTAATACCTTGTCCTGCCTACCCCCATAGTAACATCTAACCGCTTACATTACAACCATAATTTCCCATGAATTTTTAAGTAACTTTTAAGTTCACTTTAATAATCTCCTTTATCTTTACATGTGTATCATAAATGATCCATGTAAAAGGATAAAAGCATATGGGTAAATTCAAGGTAATAATAAAACAAAAGGGTATTCTAAGGATAATATAAATAAATTAATCAATATGAATAAAAATAGGAGCAGCGAAAGATTTCCGTATGCTCCTATTTATTAATTCTGTAAGGCTTTTTGAAAATATTCCTTGATCGTGAATGACTTCTGATCAAGAATTTGTATTGATATAAAATTATTCCCGCAAAAAATATGCATCATATGGCACTAACTGCATCATTATATGCAACACATCATTATTTTACTCTAAACGCTGCGAAATAAGAATTTCATCCATTTAGACGGCAGTTATTTTTTTCCCGGTTAGATAGGCTTCTTCCATTGCTTTGGTTTTCAATACTTCACCTTTTTGCCAAACATGTTCTCCCCAGATGATTTGTTTTACCCTGTCACCTAAATTTTCCAGTATGACAGTCATATCTTCAGCACATCTCTTCAATCCCTGCTTTCCATCGTGACCTGTCACAATGACATAGGCATCTTTACCGCCTAATTCTTGCCACTTGGGCAGCAAACGATCAATAAATGTCTTCATCTGGCCGCTCATCGTGAGAAAATAGGTAGGTGAAGCCAGAACAAGTACATCTGCCTTTTCCATTTTATTTAAAATATCAGCCATATCATCTTTTTGGACACAAAAACCGGTCTTAAAACATGCATAGCATGCCCTGCAAGGATACACTTCTTTTTCTCGCAAAGAGATTTTCTCTACCTGATTTCCAGACTCTTTTGCACCGCGAATAAATTCATCGCATAGAAGATCTGAATTGCCCTTTGTACGGGGGCTGCCGTTAATAACTAAGACTTGCATAGCTTTTTGCCTCTCCACTTTCTGCATGAAATATCGTTCACTTAACTGTCAATGCTAATGACTATTTTCTTATTTTAGTTGGTTTCCAAGATTATATGCCTGCTGCAGAAAGCTGGAATGTCGGGTCATAGACGGTGTACCGCATCCATAGCCCAGAACCATCCCCATATCTGTAAGATTCAGATACCGCACCAGCGTCTTGTAGTGAGCCGCCAGTGCATCAAAGGTCCACTCATCACTGTTCCAAGCAACAGTGAGCAGGACGGACTTCATGTGCTTTTGCTGGATAGAACTGTTAAAGGCACAGAAACGATCGATCATGGTTTTTAGCTGAGCGGACATGCTATAGTAATACAAAGGTGTCGAGAAAACGATCATATCAGCAGCCAGGATCTTCTTACGGATATCCTCCACATCATCTTTCTGCACACAAGGGCCTTCATATCCGCAGTGGATACAGCCCGTGCAAGGATGAATATCCGCGTGAGCCACATCAATCATTTCTACGGAATGCCCTGCTTTCTCAGCCCCCTCTCGGAAATAATCAGCGAGAATATGGGTAGAACCATTTTTATTAGGGCTGCCCTCTAATACAACGATCTTCATCGATCATACCTCCTTACTTCATTTCTTTTTCCCAATAGCGGATGAGATTCAGGGACATGTCATTTGCAAGCTGTTCCATCGTTTTGATTTCTTCATCCGTCAAGTTTAAGGCAGCAGCCTTGAGTGCGTCCTCGACCTGATACACCTTGGTCACACCAATAATAGGCAATGTTCCTTTGGCAATGGCCCATGCGATCGGTACCTGGGCGACAGACACACCATGTTTATCTGCAATCTCTTTCAGTCCGGCTGTCAGCTTTTCTAACTGAGGCAGCATGGGATTGTACACCTTACCACGATCAGAGGTTGCAGGGAAAGGATGCTTCGTATCATACTTACCGGATAATGCCCCCTGCTCCAGTACCATATAAGAGAAGAAGGTGATGCCATTTTCCTTGCAGTAATCGAGAATTCCTGAAGTTTCAGAAGAGCGGTTCAGCAAACTGTAATGATTTTGAATAGCGGCAACTTTCAACCCATCAGCTTCCAAAATTGCAGCAGCTTCTTTGATTTCCGCCAAGTTATGATTGGAAAGACCGATACGTCCGATTTTATTAGCCTTGGCCAAAGGAATTAGCTTACGAATCCATTGAGGGGCCCCTATTGGATTGTGAATCCAATAAATATCCATGGTATCTACACCAAGAAGTTTGGCACTATTCTCAAACATGTCAATGACAGCATTTGCTGCGTTGGGATCAGCACACTGAGGCGTAAACTTATCTGAGATGAGATAACTGTCACGAGGATAGTTTTTTAAAAATCCACCCAGCACCTTTTCAGAAGCTCCCATGCCATAAGCAAAAGCAGTATCCCATAGGTTCAAAGAAGCATTCATTGCTGCATCAAATACAGGTTTCAGATCAGCAGCAGACAGGTCAGAGCCAAAAGTCCCATCATTGCCCCATGCCCATGCACCCAGTGCAATCTTAGGTAATTGTTTCAATTCCATATTTTTCCTCCTATTTCTTTTTAAACATTCATGTAATTCACTTTCTACAATTCTTATCAGATGCTTACCTGATTGGAAATATCCTTGCAGCGATATCTAAACAATCCCAGCTAAAGCAAAATAGCAGTCCGCTGCAAGAAAAGAATCAGAGCGATTGCTAAAAATTTTTTTACATTTTACATCCGCATACCATTCACATTTATTACGATTTATCGCTCATGATTACTTTTTTTCCGTTTTTTATTATAAAATGCTCCTGTTTTAATGTCTAATACCTATTGTTTATTATTTTCAATGCTTTTTTTGTATGGATATAAAAAAGACCTCCAAGCCATCAGGCCTTGAAAGTCCTTTATAATGATCATGCTTCTTCCATTTTAGCTCTAAGCATATTAATTTCTTGAATAAACAAGGAAGTTGCAGGAGAGAACAAACGATTTTTCTTCCAAACCAAAACACTGCGAGTAGTATGTTGTGGATAAATCGGAATAAAATGCAGGTGGGAACTGTTATGGATCGCCAGTGCTCCGTCCAGACAAAAGGCACATCCCAATCCCTCTTCCACAAGTAGCACCGCATTGGAAAGAAGCGTATAACTTAACGGTATATTCAAATCCTTTTCTTCATGTTTGAGCCAATTCAGAATCTCTGTGCGCACCCTTTCACGCAAAGGAAGGATCAACGGATATTCTGCTATTTCACTCGGTGTAATAGATGTTCTCTCAGCTAAAGGGTGATCGTCACGCATAAGCACGCCCCATGTTTCTTTTTGAGAAAGGCGGACAAAGTCATACTTCGAAGTATCAATCGGCTCCAACAACAGTCCGACATCGATCAGGCCTTTATCTATATGATCTTTTATGTAATCTGCCATCTCATTATACAAATGAAATTGCACAAGTGGATATTTCTCTGAAAACTGCTTAATAAGTTTTGCGAAAAGCCGACTTCCGATAGACTCGGTAGCACCAAGAGAAATGACTCCGCTGACCTCTGTATTCCGTTCCACAAATACCTGTTCCAAACGATCAGCCAGCTCAACAATTTCTTCAGCACGTTGTCGAAAATAAATACCATCATCCGTCAAGGTCAGCCCGTTTCTTCCCCGAAACATCAAGGTAGTACCTAATTCTTTTTCCAAATCCATCATCTGACGACTCAACGTTGGCTGGGTCACATGCAGAATAGCTGCTGCCTTCGTTATATTCTCTTCCTGTGCCACAGCTAAAAAATAGCGTAATGTGCGAAGCTCCATTCTGATCATCTCCTTTACTAATAGTATAATATATTCATACATGATCAGCAAATTCTTCTAAACATAAGCACTCAGATAAAAATTATTTTCTTAATTATTTCAAAATTAAAGAAAAAAACGCCTGAAACTCAGACGTTAATTCTTGAATGATTTTTTGAACTTATCGAAAGCAGACTCTCTTCCCTTGATATCACGCAGCTTTTCATATAACTTATGCTCTTCTCTTGAAAGCTTTGTCGGAATCTCAATACGTACTTCCACATACTGATCTCCTTGAGCACGAGGGCCTTTTACACCCTTGCCACGCAATCTGAATTGAGTACCATGCTGTGTACCTGCAGGAATCGTCAATTCCACATCTCCATAGACCGTCGGTACATCGACCTTGCAGCCCAATGTCGCATCAACCGCGCTGACCGGCACACTGATACGAATATCATTACCGTCACGGACAAAATTCGGATGACGGTTTACTAATATTTCGATATACAAATCGCCATTAGGTCCGCCATTGATACCTCTTTCACCCTTACCGGCAACTCGGATCTGCTGACCCGACTGAATACCGGCAGGAATCTTGATTTCCAGCTTTACACGTTTATGCTCATAGCCGCGTCCATGACATTTCGGACATTTATGCAGAATCTTCTTTCCACTGCCATTACATTCAGGACAAACACTCGTTGACATAAATACACCAAATGGCGTACGATTCTGTGACTGTACCTGTCCTGTTCCATTACATCTGGAACAGCTTTGGATATCGCTCTTGCTTCTTGCACCGCTTCCTAAGCATTCACTGCATTGCTCATCAACTTCAATCGTAATTTCCTCTGTTTTTCCAAAAATGGCTTCCATGAAGTCAATACGCATCTGCATAAAGCGGTCATTCCCTTTTCTAGGTCCATTAGATGAACGACGGTGCGTTGTTCCTCCAAAGAATGAACCGAAAATATCGTTGATATCACCAAAATCACTGAATCCTCCGGTGAAGCCTCCTCCTTGTCCGAAGGCTCCATCCATGCCGGCATGACCAAACTGATCATAATTGGCTTTCTTCTGAGGATCGCTCAATACTTCATAAGCTTCATTGATTTCCTTGAACTTTTCTTCTGCATCTGCTGCTTTATTCACATCGGGATGATATTTTTTCGCCATTTGACGATAAGCTTTCTTTATTTCTGCGTCTGTTGCTCCTTTTTGAAGCCCCAGAACCTCATAATAATCTCTTTTTGCCATACTTTCCCACCTTTCAGCAGTGAAATTCTAGCATAGCTAGAATTTCTTTTCAATATTAATTCTTTTCAGTGAAATCTGCATCTACGACATTGTCGTCATTGTTATTTGAAGACTGCTGGGCATTATTGCCGGCATCCTGCTGCTGATACATCTGTTCAGCGGCCATCTGCGCTGCTTTTTCCAAAGCATCCAACTTCGTCTTAACAGCTTCCATATCGTTTTCATCCAAAGCCTTCTGCAATTCATCACGAAGTCTTTGAGTTTCTTCCTTCTGTTTAGCATCGATCTTATCACCGGCATCTGCCAATGTAGAATCAATCTGATTGATGAACGATTCAGCCTTATTTCTCAATTCAGCTTCTTCACGACGTTTTTCATCTTCATTCTTGTGTTCTTCAGCTTCTTTTACCATTCGGTCGATCTCTTCTTCACTCAATCCTGAAGAGTTTGAAATCGTAATTGACTGTTTCTTGTTCGTACCCTTATCCAAAGCAGATACGTGTACGATACCGTTGACATCAATATCGAAAGTAACTTCGATCTGTGGGATACCTCTTCTTGCAGGAGCGATTCCATCCAGTTTGAATAAACCTAATGTCTTGTTATCAGCAGCCATTGGTCTTTCACCCTGTAATACATGGATATCTACTGCAGGCTGGTTATCAGCAGCCGTTGAGAAGATCTGTGATTTACTTGTAGGAATAGTCGTATTACGTGGAATCAAGACAGTCATGACACCACCCATTGTTTCAATACCTAATGACAATGGCGTAACATCCAGCAATAAGACATCTTTTACATCACCGGAGATGACACCACCCTGAATAGCAGCACCTACGGCAACAGCTTCATCCGGGTTCACAGACTTATTAGGTTCTTTGCCTAATTCGTTCTTAACAGCTTCCTGTACAGCCGGAATACGTGTTGATCCACCAACTAACAATACCTGATGAATATCGTTCTTTGTTAATCCGGCATCCTTCAAGGCATTACGTACCGGAGTGATCGTACGTTCAACTAATGACTTCGTCATTTCATCAAATTTAGCACGTGTCAATGTAGCTTCAAAGTGCAATGGTCCATTAGCACCGGCAGAGATGAATGGCAGTGAAATCTGAGTCTGAACAGTACCGCTCAAATCCTTCTTAGCTTTTTCAGCAGCTTCCTTCAAACGCTGCATAGCCATCTTATCGCTTGACAAATCAATGCCGTTTTCCTTCTTGAAGGTATCAATCATCCAGTTAACGATGATGTTATCGAAGTCATCGCCACCTAAGTGTGTATCACCTGAAGTTGACAATACTTCAAATGTACCATCGGCTAATTCAAGGATAGAAACATCGAATGTTCCTCCACCTAAGTCATAAACCAAAACCTTCTGCTCACGATCACTGCTCTTATCCAGACCATAAGCCAAAGCAGCTGCTGTCGGTTCGTTGATGATACGTTCTACTTCCAAACCGGCAATCTTACCGGCATCCTTTGTTGCCTGACGCTGAGCATCGTTGAAGTAAGCAGGAACGGTAATAACAGCCTTTGTTACCGGCTCACCCAAATAACTTTCAGCATATGACTTCAGATACTGAAGGATCATCGCACTGATTTCCTGTGGTGTATATTCTTTTCCTTCCAATGTTACTTTCTGATTTGTTCCCATCAAACGTTTGATAGATGAAACTGTATTTTTATTCGTTACGACCTGACGCTTAGCTGCATCACCAACGATTCTTTCACCATTCTTAAACGCTACGACTGATGGTGTCGTACGGTTTCCTTCAGGGTTTGTGATAACCTTGCAGTCACTGCCATCCATGACAGCAACACATGAGTTTGTTGTACCTAAATCAATTCCAATAATCTTTGACATATCTTTTCTCCTCCTTATTCACTAACCTTAACAAGCGCAGGACGTAAAATACGATCCTTTAACATATATCCTTTTTGAAGGACTTCGATGACGATACCGCTCTTTACGCCTTCCTTGGCTTCCTGCATGATCGCATGCTGGTAATTCGCATCAAATTCCTTATTCAAGCAGTCAATTTCAACAATTCCTTCTTTCCGCAAAATTTCTACAAGCTGTGCATAGATCATCTCAAATCCCTTTGCATAGTTTTTCAGCTCCTCAGAATCACTGTTGACCTGAAGGGCTCTTTCAAGATTATCAATGATCGGAAGCACTTCTTTTCCAAAATCCTGAAGCTTATATTTATTGCTCTTTTCAAACTCGCTCTGAAGTCGTTTCTTGGTATTCTCCGTATCGGCATAAGCCTTATAGAAAGCATTTTTGCTTTCAGCCAATTCCGCTTTCAGCCTTTCGATTTCTTCCTTCAGCTTATCTGTTTCACTTTCCTTCTTTTCATTTTCCTCAACAGCTTCAGCTACGATTTCTTCCTTTTCATTTTTTTCTTTTTCTTCTTTTTTCTTTTTCTTATCAGTCATCATTAAACATCTCCTCGATTCGTCTGCTGATATATTCCATCAGCGCCACCACCTCATTGTACGGCATACGAGTTGGTCCTACGATCATCAGCTGACCTTCCTCATCACCATGAATTTTGAATTTGCTGGCAACTACACTTACATCATCCGTATCCAAAAGCTTGACATTGTCCTTTCCGATACGAACAACAGTACCCGTATTTTCCTCAGCTATCTGACGCCATAGGGAACTGTCCTCAAGCATACTCATCATTTTCTTTAACTTTTCAATGTCCGCAAATTCCGGCTGATACAGCATATTGCTTTGTCCACTGAAATAAACCTGATCACTGGCAAACTTCACAAATGCATTGACAAAAGCTTCAAACAGCATTTCATGCCGCTGTACCTTTGCCGCCAGCAGAGGCTGAAGTTCAACCATCCGATCAACCACCTCATTCAACGGTACACCCACCAAATTCTCATTCAACAGATTACAGCAGGTCGTCAGATCATTCATGCTGACACTCTCTGAGAATTGAAAAGTCTTATTCTCAGTATGTCCGTGATTGGTAACGAAAATCGCCACCGCACTTTTTTCATTCAATGGTATCAATGTGATATGCTGCAGCGACTGATATCTTGCATCCGGCCCTAAGGCAACAGATGTCAGGTTGGTCATCTGCGAAAGAATATCACAGCTTTGACGAACTACTTCCTCCATGCTTGAATTACGGGCATCAAAAATCGTCTGTAAAGCATTCATCATCTTTGGTTCAATATGTTTCACCATCAGATGATCGACATAATAACGATAACCCTTCGATGACGGTATACGTCCACTGGAAGTATGTGTTTTCTCAAGCAAGCCCATTTCCTCTAGAGCAGCCATTTCATTTCTAAGAGTTGCCGAAGAAACATGAAAGTCCAGTAAATTCATCAGCGTGTGACTTCCCACTGGTTCAGCTGTTCGAGTGAACTCTTCTACAATGGTCTTAAACACTTTAGTTTGACGTTCAGTAAGTTCCATAAGCCACTCCTTTCTAGCACTCTAAATCTCTTGCTGCTAATAGAATAGCACAATGGATTAGCACTGTCAACCCTTTAGTGCTAAAAAATAAAAATTTTTCATCTTTTCTTCACAAAAAAACCGCGTTCTTATTATACACGGTTATTTTCACCCCATACACACATCTCATCCAATACGCTCATCAACGATCTTCCCCTCTCACTCAAAAAATATTCTACCTTTGGAGGAATCTGTGAATAAACTTTTCGACATACCAGACCATCTTTCTCCAGCTCTTTTAGATTCTGGCTCAATGTCTTATCCGATATCTTTTTCAAATACCGCTGCAATTCATTAAAACGCACCGGCTGAAATTCCATAAGACAATATAAAATCACCATCTTATATTTTCCACTGATCAAAGATAAAGTATAACTAAATCCCGTATCTTCAAAATTCGCATCTTCAATATATTTTTTGATCATACTTACCTTAACGATAGTACCTAACCAAAAAGTAGGTACTTGTCTTTCCTTCCACTCTGATTATAATGAAATTATAGTTCATTGTCCAGAGGACAAAAGGAGGAAAAAAACATGTTGAAAGATTTAGGTGTCAAACCTTATTTATTTCCAATGCCGGTATTGATGATTGCTACTTATTCAGAAAATGATAAAGTCAACGTCATGAACATGGCATGGGGTGGTATCTGTGCAGAGAATATGGTCGCTTTAAATATTGATGAAGATCATAAGACAGCAGAAAACATTAAAAATCGCAATGCCTTTACATTAAGCATTGCTGATATTGATCATCTGAAAGAAGCCGATTTCTTTGACATTGCCACAGGTAACAAGATGGCCGATAAATTTGAAAGATCCGGTTTAAATGCTGTAAAAAGCAGCCGTGTCGATGCTCCGATCGTAACTGATTTCCCATTGACGCTTGAATGCAAGGTCGTTGAATGTCAGCACACCGCTTATGGATTCCGAGTTTTAGGTGAAATCGTCAATGTATTAGCTGACGAAAAAGTATTAGATGAAAAAGGCAAGGTAGATCCTGCAAAGCTCAATGCCTTCGTATTTGATCAATTCCAAAGCGGATATTACGCCATCGGTGAAAAGGTGGGTCAGGCCTGGCAGTCAGGTGTACCATTCATGAAAAAATAAAGGCTGCAAAGAAACCTAATGAATTAATAGGAGGCTTGCAGCCTTTTATTTTTTTATATTTTTCTCTAACTCCTTTTCCATAACGATATAACTTGAAAAATCATTCGGTATTTCCAAACCTGTTTTTATAAAACCATTCTTTATCCAAAATGCTTCACTCTGCGGATTACCTTTCGCATAAGCTAACCGGACTCTTTCAAACCCTTTTTCCATCAAATAAGCAAATGCTTCCTCAATGATCTGCGTACCGATTCCTTTTCCCTGATAATGTTTATTCATCATGAAAAATCCAATAAAAGCCGTCTTTGCCTTCGGATAATCCAAGATCAGATCCATGAATGCCACTAAATGTTCACCTTCAAAAAAACCGATATAATATTTATCCTTATATTCCTTATGCGGCGGCAATGCCTTTATATCATCTGCAATGCTTTCTTTGGTGACAAAGGGCGGATGATATTCATAAAATAAAGGATTCTCCTTACATAGATCATAAATCTGATCGATATTTTCATTTTCAAGCCTTCTTACTTCATAATGATTCGATAATCTTTGGATATCCAACTGAATCATCTTTTGTGCCCATATGGGATAAGCTTCAAAGCTATATGTCTTTCCTTCGTAAGGAAAAGAAAGCCGGCATGAGAAAAGCATAGGTGAAACAGCCTTGGCCTTTGAACCATATTTATGATCGCCGACAAGAGGAAAGCCTCGGCTTGCAAACTGCACGCGGATCTGATGACTTCTTCCTGTATGCAGACGAACTCTTACAAGAGAGGTATCATTTTCTATTCCTAACCGTTTATATTCCAGTTTTGCCTGCTTTACCCCTTTGCGCATCTTCTTCACGGCAAAAACTTTATTCTTCCGGGAATCTTTAAAAAGATAATCTTCCCAGACTTCACATTCAGGCACGACACCATGAACCATGGCCACATATTCCTTGATCATTTCATGATCTTGAATCATTTTCGAAAATAAAGCCGCACTTCTTGAATGACGGGCATACACCATGACCCCACCCACATTCATATCCAAGCGATGCAGCGGATAGATTTCTCCTTTCAGCTGCTCTTGAAGAATTTCTACGACCTGCTTTTCTGAATCAAGCCCTACTGGCTTGATACAAACGACCATATTTTTATCGCTATACAACACTTCCATAACTTCTCCTAAATGATTTTCTCCATGACATAATTGGTCAATAAGATCCCTTTTCTTTCAACTTGCTGTTCCTTTTTGACACGATAGCCTCTTTTCTCAAAAAAAGGTCTTGCGGTAATAGAGGCATGAACAACAATTTTAGGGACATGCACCGAACATTCAAGACGCTGACACAGCATAGTTGCTATCCCTTGATGCTGATGATCCTTATGAACATATAAGCGATCTAAATATCCACCCGGATCGATATCGCCAAACCCTACGATTTCTCCTTCTTTTTCAGCCACATAGCTGATATGTTCCATCAAAGAGCGATGCCACTTTTCCGCATCGATTTGGCCATCGGCCCAAGCATCCAGCTGCTTCTGTGTATAATCCTTTGCATTCACCGTATGTACACACTCATAAAACAGCTTTGCAAGAACAGCAAGGTCTTCTTTACGATATGGGCGCAGCTTTATATCATTTGTATTTTGAATTACCTCATCGGCGATCATCGCCATCGTTTTATGACTTGTATCAATCTTTATCGTATCAAGCTTTTCATATAAAGGAAGCCTTCCAAGACTTCTTTCAAGCACATCTGCACTCCTTTTACCCTCATCAATATCTTTTTTCAATCGCTCTTTTAAAGTTTCTTCATCTGCTGTCAATGAATAAACAAAAAGATCACAATGTGACACATCTAATCTTTCAACGATCGCATCAATGATCGGCTGTTCATGCATGACCCAACAAAATATGATATGCTCATAAGCAGAACAATGAATAAAATTATTTAATAGATATACGATATTATCAATGACCATGGTCTTTGTTTCTTCATTTACAATAAAAGGAAAGCTGTCCCAACACCAGTCCCCATCAAGAAAAACACTATTCGACAATTCCTTTTTTAAATACTGACATACCGATGTTTTACCGACACCCATGGTACCGCCAATAAGATATACTTTTTTCATGAAAATATTATATCACAGGTAAATAATATAAAACTATATGGAAAAGCGTACAATCAAAGATTTGTTATCTGGATCATATACAAATAAGTGACTCCTTATCTTCATTACCCACTTAAGAAGCTTTCTTATAGACACGCTCTAAAGACATTTCTGTCCTTATAAAAATAATGATATAAATTATCATAATATATCACTATTTTTCTCTTACATTCTCTTATTAATCAAAAATGAAATTTCCTGATGTGTAAAAAAAGGGAGATTGACTCCCTATTTCAAATATTCTTTAAAAAACTTTTCAATCTTATCAAATGGAATGATATCCACTTGATCATATAAATCTGTATGTACGGCATTTGGAATGATCATCAGTTCTTTATTATCCGTATAAGGATTATCTTTGATCATATTGGCATAGGCATCTTTACTAAAGTAGCAGGAGTGTGCCTTTTCACCATGGATCAGTAAGACGGCATTACGGATTTCATTAATGTATTGGAGGATCGGCTGGTTTAAAAAGGACATGCAGCCAATCACGTTCCAGCCTTTGTTTGAATTAAGAGAACGTGGATGATAACCTCTTTCTGTCTTATAGTAGGCATGATAATCTTTCACGAAGAAAGGTGCATCCTCCGGCAATGGATCAACGACACCACCGCCCAGAGCATAACTGCCGTTTTTATAATCGACGATTCTTTGGGCATTTAATGCCTTCTTTTTTTCATAGCGGGCATCCGGTGTATTTTCAGCGTCAAAATATCCCCGAGCATTGACACGGCTCATATCATACATCGTAGAAGCAACCGTTGCTTTGATACGTGTATCAAGTGCTGCCGTATTCAAGGCCATGCCGCCCCAACCGCAGATACCAACGATTCCGATCTTTTCCGGATCCACATTTTCCTGAACGGAAAGAAAATCTACCGCAGCCTGGAAGTCTTCCGTATTGATATCCGGAGAAGCCATATAACGCGGCAAGCCACCACTTTCACCTGTAAAGGACGGATCAAAAGCAAGAGTCACAAAACCTCTTTCTGCCAAGGTCTGAGCATACAAGCCGCTTGCCTGCTCCTTAACGGCACCAAAAGGTCCGCATACCGCAATTGCACTCATCTTTCCCTGCAAATCCTTAGGTTCATACATATCAGCTGCTAATGTGATGCCATAGCGGTTATGAAACGTCACCTTATGGTGATTGACCTTATTACTTTTCGGGAATGTCTTATCCCATTCCATCGTTAAATTTAATTGCTCACTCATTTTAAAATCCTCCTTTTCCATAATTTTCAGGTATCTGATCAATTTCCAGCGTCGGTGCTTCCAGCGCTATATTTTCTACTGCCTTTTCAGTTCCGGCAGCAAGTGCTGTCTTATAATACCATTCTTTATATTCAAATTCCTTGTAGCAATTCTGCAGTTCTTTGATCTGATCCTCGATATTCTTTTTTTGTTCTAAGATCATATCATATCTTTTCTGTAGCGTTGCATCCCCTTGTTGAGCCAGTGCCACATATTCCCTGATCTTTTTCACGGGCATATGGATATTCTTCATACAGTTCAGCACGCGCAGCCACTTAAAATCTTTATCTTCAAAAACTCGTTTGCCATTGACACGTTTGATATCCGGAAGCAAACCTTCCGCATCATAATACCTCAATGTAGATGCATTGACATTCATCATATCGGCAACTTCCTGAATCGAATAGGACATATAACCTCCTCCTTTGTCAGTATTATATAAGTTAAAGTTTACTTTAAGTCAAGCATAAAATAAAAATAAATCAGCCTGCACTGATTTACTTATAATTTTCTTTTAATAGCTCCATGAGAATGATATCATGATATTCGCCTAAATGATAAAGGGCTTTATGCCAGCGTCCACATTCTACAAAGCCTGCTTTCTTATACGCCTTAACAGCATGTTCATTAAAACCGAAGACCTCTAAATGAATGGCATTGAAACGCTGGGTATCAAAGATATAATCACATAATAATTTAATGGCTTCACTGCCATAACCTTTATGACGATATTCTTTTCCAAGATAGATGCCCATGGTCACATGAAGCTCATGAGATGCGATATTGAATAAAGAAATATGTCCCATGAAGGCATTATCTTCCAATGAAACGATTGAGAAAACAAAAGGCCCTTCATTCCATCGGCTCATCATATCACGAATCTTATCTTCTCCCATAAGACTTCCATAGAAACCATTGAAATAAGCAATATCCTGATCCTCATTTAACCATTTGGTCATAATATCCGCTTCATTCTCAATATCCATCGGTGAAAGATACAGATGCTCGCCTACAAGCTTTTTATAATACATAAAATACCTCCTGAATCATCACTATTATAACATGTTTACATGGGCGCTTGCGTATCTTTTTCAATCAACATGATTGCTTTTTCAAATAAATCACGTATAATATTGGTATTAGATGTTTTAGACATCATTTGGTACTATTTCCATGTAATAATAGATAATGAAAGGTGAGTTTTATGAAAAAATATATTATTGTCAGAGATAATGCGCAGTATATCGCAGGAACAACATTAAAGGTGGCTTCACAGCCGGAAGCTTTTAATATGGCTTTACATGTCTGTAAATCAAAAGAAGCTGTCATGATCAACCGAAATCGTTTTGCGAAAGATCTGGGTATTGATTTAAATCGATGTGCCTTTTCCAAGCAGACACATTCCGATCATATCAAAGAAGTAACAAAAGAGGATTTGGGCAAGGGTGTTTTTGACTATGAAAGCGCCATTGATGATACCGATGCGTTATATACCAAAGAAAAAGGTGTATGCATAGGTGTTTTTCATGCCGATTGCGTGCCCGTATTGATTGCGGATCCAATCAAGGAGATCGTTTGTGCGATCCATGCCGGATGGCAGGGGACGGTCAAGGAAATTACCGCTAAGTCGATCGCTTATTTAAAGGAGCATGAAGGTGTGAATCCCGAAAATCTTAAGGTTTATATCGGTGCCAGCATTACCCAGAGCAATTTTGAAGTAGGGTTGGATGTGATTGAAAAGGTAAAGGCCATGAGCTTTGATACCTCGTCTACTTATTATTTCAATGAAACAACGCAAAAGGGTTTTGTTGATAACAAAGAATTAAATCGTTTACAATGTCTGAATGAAGGCGTACCTATGAAGAATATTACAGTTGATAAGAACTGTACATATTCAAATGCGGAAAATTTCTTCTCATTCAGAAGAGATAAGGATTGTGGCCGCCATATGTCATTTATTATGTTGAAAGGATAAGAAAATGAAAGAAATCAATGCTTCTGAAATCAGTAAAAATGTGATTCAAATGATCAAAAAGGATTGGATGTTAGTAGGAGCCGGTGAAGATAAGTTTAATATGATGACAGCTTCCTGGGGCATGATGGGACATCTGTGGAATAAGGATGTCATGAATGTCTATGTACGTCCTCAGCGCTATACCTATGAGTTTATGGAAAACAATGATACTTTTAGCTGTTCGTTCTTTGATGAAAGTTATCGGGATGCCTTAAAATTATGTGGCAGCAAATCCGGAAGAGATATCAATAAAGCTGAGGCATGCGGCTTTACAACAAGGTTTATCGAACATGCACCGGTATTTGATCAGGCAGCGTGCACGATCATCTGTCGTAAGATTGCCGTCTATGATATCGATCCAAGCCAGTTCACAGATTCGAGCGTTGATAAAAACAATTATCCTTTAAAAGATTATCATCGTGTCTATACCGGTGAGATCATAAAAGTATTGGTGAAAGATTAACAGCGATTATCGTCGCTGTTTTTTTATGAGAGAAAGAACCTGTAATCTTTGCAGCAATGCATTTTCTTAGAAATCAGACCAGTTGAAAAATATAAATTGATCTGATTCGAATTAGTCGAACGGAATAGAGCAAGGAGAAGACATTTATCATTACCTAAAAAGTAATATAAAAGGTAACGATTTTATTTCGTTACCTGCCGATGTCATGTTTTATCATAATGGGTAGGAACAATCTTCGCTTTTTTATTTTAGACTTTCTCCATTATTAGAAATTACATTTTTATACCACTCAAAAGAGTCTTTTTTATATCGTTCACCTGTACCATTGCCATCATCATCTAAATCAACATAAATGATTCCATAACGTTTTGACATTTGACCTGTTCCATTAGATACAATATCAATTGGTCCCCACATTGTATAGCCAAACAAATAGACACCCTCTTCAATTGCTTCCTTCATAGCTTGAATATGTTTTCTCATATAATCGATTCGATAACTATCGTGAACTTTAAAATCTGCCGTCAATTCATCCGTAGCACCCAGCCCATTTTCTGAAACAAATAACGGTTTCTGATAACGATCCCACAAGTCTTTTAAAGCTAATTTTAATCCTAAAGGATCGATAGACCATCCCCATGCTGTTTTAGGAAGATATGGATTTGTCAAACCTTCTAAAGTATTAGTAGTGATTTCTGATGGTTCTTCTTCCGATGCCCTGACAACTCTGCTTCGATAATAACTGAAAGTAATAAAATCCACTGGATAAGCAGCTATAATTTCCTCATCACCTATCTGCATTTCAATATTGATATGATGATCTTCAAAATATTTCCAAATATAGCTTGGATAATATCCTCTTACTTGTACATCTGAGAAGAAATATTCTTTTCTTTTTGCATTTTCTGCTGCTTCAACATCTTTTGGGTCACAAGTATATGGATAAACCGTCTTATATGCAATCATAGCTCCTACTTTTGACAAAGGTGCATTTTCATGTATATATTTAACAGCTAATGCACTAGCTACAAATTGATGATGAGCGGCCTGATACATTCTTTGTAGAAGGTTTTTACTTTCAGGGTCTATGCCTGCGGCATCCCAACATATTGGTTTAACAGCAGCATTGCCAATTTCATTAAAAGTAAGCCAATAGTCAACATCATCTTTCAGTTCATCAACGATTGTCTTTACAAACTTCATATAAAATTCAATAAATTTACGATTATCCCATCCACCATAATGATCCACCAAATATAAAGGAGTTTCATAATGAGAAATTGTTACCATTACTTTCATACCAAGCGAATGACAATAACCAAACATTTCCTTATAGTATTTTATTCCTTTTTCATTTGGATGTTCTTCTAATCCAGTAGGATAGATTCTTGTCCAATTGATTGAAGTACGGAATATATTAAATTTGGCTTCGGCAAATAACTTTAGATCACATTTATATTTATGATAAAAATCTATTGCCTTATGTGTTGGATAATAGTCAGCATCTCTTCGTATCCCGCCAAAAAAACCTCTTGCTTTAATATCAGCTGTTGACATTTGTTTTCCATCTTCCAAATATGCACCTTCTGCTTGATTTGCAGCTATTGCACCACCCCATAAAAAGTTTTTAGGGAATCCTTTTTTTACCTTATTCATCTAGTAATTCTCCTTTTGATTTAATTATTTTTTCATACCAATATGATGAATCTTTTCGATATCTTTTACACTCTTTGATATCTTGATTTGTTCTGTCGACATAAATCAAACCATATCTTTTTTCATATCCATTTGTTGTAGAAAGAACATCAAATGCAGACCACGGACAATATCCAAGAACCTCTACTCCATAATCTATAGCATTACGAATATGTCGGATATGTTCTCTCATATAATCAATACGATAATCATCGTGAATCTTAAAGTCATCCGTAAGAATATCTCTGGCTCCTATACCATTTTCAGTAATGATTAAAGGTATTTGATACCGTGTATATATATCTCTTAATAAATATTCTAAACCTGTTGGATCAATTGCCCAATCCCATTGTGTAGTTTCCAATTTATCATTTTTGCACATTTTATAAAAACCCGGATGTGTTTCATAACCATCAATTTTACCTTTTTCACCAGTTAGGTTGATTCCCATAAATCGTAATTGATCGGTATCTTGTGACGCACATGCACAATCACTTCGATAATAATTAATAGCAAGAAAATCTGATTTGCTTTTTTGGATTAATTCCATATCACCCTCTTTAATTTTCGGAGCAAGGCCTTGTTTTTCTAAATAAGTCATCGCAGCTTTGTGATATTGACCCTTAAACCAAATATCTAAATAAAAAGTATTACGTAAATCGTGTGCATTCATAGCAGCTAACACATCTTCTGGCCGGTTAGAGGCAGGATAAACAGGTGAGTAACCTGTTACAGGGCCTACCAGACCTCCCGGTACTAATTCATGTACAAGATTGCAAGCAATTGCGTGAGCTAAATTCATATGATGGTTGATTTGATATCTTAATTGATCATTCTTTTGATCTTTTTCATCTATCAAACATTTCTTCGTCCAAAATTGAACAATAATACCCTGTTCATTTATAGTCGTCCAATATTTTACTTTGTCCTTGAATGCATGGATAACTAATCGACAATATTCTTCAAAGTCATAAATGATTTGACGATTCAGCCAGCCACCATATTTCTTTACAAGTTCATACGGACAATCATAATGATATAAAGTTACGATAGGCTCTATCTTATTCCTGATTAATTCATCTATTAAATCATTATAAAACTGAAGTCCTTTTTCATTTACCTTACCAGTACCATCGGGAAGAACTCGTGGCCAGGAAATGGAAAAACGATAAGCATTTAAACCCATCTCTTTCATCAATTTCACATCTTCTTTAAAGTGATGATAATGATCACTGGTTATCTCAGCATTTGCGAAACCATACTTTTCTTCATTTAATTTATTAATAATATCCTGTTGTGAAGATTTCTTCCCATCCAGATGTGCCGCTCCTTCAAACTGATATGCGGAAGTTGAGGCACCCCACATAAAATTATTTGGAAATCGATTCATTCATTCACTCCTCTCATAAACCGCAATGATATCTTTACCACCTTTTACTTCACCTGTATTAAAATAGTTTATCTTGTAATGATTGGTTTTCACAAATATCAGCAATGAAGTGGTATCGTATCCTTTTTTTTCAATATAATTTCGATCAATTTTAATAATTGGTTTCCCCTTTTTTACTCTTTCACCACATTCTGCCATCTTTGTAAACCCATGTCCTTTTAATGAAACAGTATCCAATCCAATATGAATCAACAACTCAATACCATTATCTAATTTCATCCCAAATGCATGCATGGTTGGAAACATCATTGATATGATGCCATCTGAAGGTGCTTGAATAATATCTGATTTCAATTTCAAAGCCAATCCATCACCCATTACCTTTTTTGAAAAAACTTCATCATTTACATTCTCAATAGGTGTTAATGATCCATCAGCAAATGAATAGATACAATTTTTCTTTTGTTTTCTTTTTGCAAATATATTCAACATCTTTTATCATTACTCCCATATATTTTGAGGCAGAAGGCTCAAACAAACTTTCTGCCTCAGCTCTTATAATCCTTAATTTTTAAACTTAGATTCATCAACTCCTAAAACAAATGAAATCACAGCGGATACAACAATCGATACAATAATGCCTATTGTGATCGCAAGCATCGTACTTTCGAAAATTGGAATTGCTAAAACACTAGAATATCCCATTGAAAATGCTTTTGCTCCCATAAAACCTGCAATACTGCCACCTACTAATGCCCCAGCCATTACTCCAATTAACGGTCTTCTAAATGGAATCATAATACCATATATAGATGGTTCAGATACACCAGAGATAATTGCTCCAATGGCAGCTGATAATGCAGCTGATTTCAAATCTTTATTTTTCGCTCTTAAGAAAACTCCCAAGCAAGCTCCTCCTTCAGCGACGTTATGGATGATATATCCCGGTCTGAAGAAATTATCATAGCCCATACGAGTAAACAATTCTGTCATTGGCGCAACAGTGAGCATATTCACACCCATCATTACAAGGAACGGGAATAAAGCCGCAAAAATTCCTACACCTAAGCCACCAAAAGTTGCTTCGATCCAAACAAATGCTGATACTACGTATCCACCTACGATATTTCCAATTGGACCAAGGATGCACATTACAATTGGAAATGCCACTGCAAGTGTACAAAGTGGTGCAAATACAGATTTTAAGACACCTGGAATTACTTTATAAAAGAATTTTTCCAAATATGCTAACAAAATGGCTGAGAAAATAGCAGGAAGCAATGTACTTGAATAAGTAATAAGAGTTACAGGTATTCCAAATATGTTTACAGGATCCCCTGCAGAAACCATAGATTCCCAACTCGGATAAACAAGCATAGCAGCCATTGTAATGGCAAAGGCTGGATTTGATTTTAATGTCCTAGCTGCGCCATAAGCTACTAAAATCGGCATAAAATAGAAAGGTACTTGTGCTAAATGATTATATAGAATATAAGTTGAGCTATTTGCAATATCCGGCCAGAAATAAACAGCTAGACTTGTAATAACTCTAAGCATACCTGCACCAAACAATACTGTAATAAATGGTGCTAATGAAGAAGAAAGAAATTGAGATACCTGAAGTACATAATATTTAAAATTTTTTTCTTCTGTTGATTTTAAATCTTCTTCATGAAATTCATCGACAATGTCATCTTTTTCGATATCATAATTATTTGATACTTCTTCAAAAACTGAAAAAAGATTTTCTCCTAATATGACTTGATATTGTCCAGATTGATCTGCAACACCTAAGACCCCCTTCAAAGCTTTTATCTTATCTGTTTCTGCTAATGCCTTATTTTTCAGATTAAAGCGCATACGCGTCGTACAATGTGTAATCGAAGTAATATTATCGACTCCACCAACTAGTTCAACTAATTGAGCAGCAAGTTCTTTTGCATTTACTGACATTTTATCCTCCTTAATTAATTCTCTAAAATCCTTAATAAATGAATGGTCAAATAGATTCGATCTTCTTGCGTCAAATTATACCCAAATATCTTTTTTGTATATTGATCAATATTATTTAAACAATGTCTGATATCAGGATTTGTTTCCGACAGCAATTTGATAAGAAATTCATTTTTTGTATTATTATTTGCTACATTATGCGTTAAAACACCTTTTAGGAAAAATTTTAAATGTATTACAAAACGTGAATACCCTAAACTATCTTGATCAAGCTCTACTTTTAAATTATCCTTAACAATACCTACAATATCTCGTACTCCAATAATTATTTTTCTTGTTTCGATATTGTTCATCGTATCAGAAGCATTTATGATATGAAAAGCAATCGCAGTAGCTTCATCCTCATCTAATTTAATATGATAATAATCATTGATTAAATGTACAGCCTCTACACCAATCGAATATTCAAGCTGATAAAAACGCTTAATTTCTTCATTCATCAGATTAGGCACCGTTACAGCTTCGCGGTATCTTTTTACTGTAAAATTGATATGATCCGCTAAGTTGATCAAGAGTGATTTATTTAAACTCTTATTTAACTTTTTTTCAGCTAGTTTAATAATTTCATCTGTAATCTCAATGCAATCTAAAGGCACTTCATCTAAAATCGTTAATAACTTCTTTTTATTTTCATCATCAAAGTTTACAAATATTTTAGATGCGATGTCCGATGAAATATAATCACCTTTACGATGAGAAAAACCTATTCCATTTCCGCAAACAATTACTTCATTACCGTTTTCGTCCAAAGCTATCACTGCATTGTTATTCAAAATCATTTTTACGAAAAAAGAATTGGGTTTATTAATAGTAACACCCCCTTTTGTTTATTTGTTGTATTATTATGTCCGGACAAAAAAAGGCAATACAACAAATAAAAATTATTTGTGGTATTGCCTTAAAGAAATCTCTAAGTAACAAGCCTACTTAAATTATAAGTAATCGCTTACATTTTGTCAATTGTATTTTTAAAATTTTTGATTCTTATCTCTATAAATAAAAAAGCAACAATTTAGCAATCATCATCTTTATAAAGATGTAGTAGAAATAAGATATATTGATAATCACACAAGATTTATATGGAATCCAGCCATCTATCTGATACATTAATTTTTTTTGAAAATATTTTTATAATTTTTGGGAATTTTGACGGTTTGATGGATATATAAGAGTAGGAGGAATTTATGAGAAACATCAATTATCAGTATGATACGTTTTGTAAACAGGTTATCGCCCGCCCCATCTTCCTCGCACATATCCTCAAAAAATGTGTCAGTGAATTTAAATCCTTCGATGTCTCCCTCATTGCTAAGGATTGTATCCGTGATATCTATGTCAATCAGAAAAACATCCATCGCTTCTCCCCTTTTCTTTCCCAGTTTGAAGATGATTCCCTAAAAGAAGGTAAAGCTGTTTTCGACATCTTCTTTGTCGCACGTCTTCCAGACAGTATCCATGATATTGATTTCTATATCAATATCGAAATTCAGGATGACTTCTATCCCGGCTATCCCTTATCGGCAAGGGGTGTCTATTATGGTGGAAGAATGCTTTCCATGCAGTATGAGGATCAGATCAGACATTCCAATTATGGGAACCTAAAAAAAGTCTATTCGATCTGGATCTGTTTGAATGCGCCAAAGGAAGAAAGAGGAAGCATTACGGAAATCTCACTGGACAAAAAGGTACATGTCGGATACAATAGGATTAGAAAAGAAGACTACGACAAACTATCCGTGATCCTGCTTTATCTGGGAAAAGAAAGCGAGGAAGAGATCTTAGGGTTACTGCAGACCTTGCTGGATGAAACGATCCAAAGTGAAAGAAAGCTGGCGATCCTTGAGGAAGAGTATGGCATCGTCATGGACGATGAAACAAGAAAGGAGATCAGAGATATGTGCAACTTAGGCGATTATGTGGAAAACAAAGGCATTGAAAAAGGTATGGCTGAAGGAATGGCAAAAGGGATGACAGAAGGAATAACAAAAGGTATCGAAGAAACAACGTTAAAATTTATAGGATTTATTCAAAACATGATGAAGAATAACAATATGAGTGCAGAAGAAGTATTCGATATGATGCAGATACCAGCAAAAGAGAGGGAAGAGTATCTTACATATCTCAATCATACTTCAAAGTAAAGAATACAAAAACAAAGTATCTACATTAGACGCTTTGTTTTTTTTTAGAAAAATATTAAAATTCTGAATTGATCAAAAAAAAGCGCTTTTTATTTCTTTTCTAAAAACCATAATTAAGGAAAATACAATCATTTTTTTCATCAATTAATACCGTAATATCTTTTATATCAGATACCATTTTGATATTATATTATTCAAAACTGGTACTTAGGAGCCAATTTCTAAAACACACTTTATTTCACCAAAAAATAATCAATTTTAGATTATGAATCATACAACATATTTAGATATACTTACTTGCTTCTTTAATACTTAATTTATCCATTTGATCCTTATATTTATCAATAAATGCTCTTACCCAATCAGGATTTATTTTAGAATAATCTCTTAAAGCCCAGCCAATAGCTTTGTTGATAAAAAATTCGTCACTGCCAAAATTATTCACTAGGATCTTTTCTAATAACTCTGCGTGCGTCTTTTCTTTTCTACATAACTGATGATCGATCGCAATTCTTCTTATCCAAAAATCATCGTCTTGTGACCATTCTATCATCAAAGTATCCACTCTCTGATCTCTTAATCCGATTTCCCCGATCACGCGATCCAAACAATCAATCGTATCCCACCATTGTTTTGTTTGCGCATATTTTTTGATTTTTGGAATATCCTCGTATGTCAAAAAATCATTCATCGCAATTAAATAGTCACAGACAACATACTGAAATTCTCTATGTTCATCTTCATAACATTGATCAAGAAACTCCCAGTCAATTTTTTTCTGTTTCTTTTCTTCTTTGATAATATCTTTATATAGAGCCTTTCGTTTTGGCGTAGGTAATCCATAGAAGGTAAATAGATTTCTCATATATTTAGACATCGAACTTGCATTTTCTTTATCTTCCATTGATTCAAATCTTTGTTTTATCTCACCATATTTATTCATGATACACCTCTATAACTTTTCCTTATTATACCATGACCCTGTCACCTTGTCTTTTTTATTCGAAATATGAAACAATAAAAAAGGCCAGGAATGGATCCTAACCCTTATTCTATAATTTCTCCATCTGTCGATATCGTTACGACCTGCCATGGAATCATCTTGCCGCTGTTTTTTAAAGCTTCGATCACTGCATGTTCAATCCCACCGCAGCATGGCACTTCCATACGTACCACTGTTACGCTTTTGATATCATTATTTTGAATGATGGCCGTTAATTTTTTTGAATAATCAACATCATCTAATTTTGGACAACCGATGAGCGTGATATGATTTCTCATGAACTTCTGATGAAAATTGCCATAGGCATAAGCTGAACAATCGGCCGCTACTAAAAGGCGGGCATCTTTGAAATAAGGAGCATTGATCGGTGCCAGTTTGATCTGAACCGGCCAGTTTCTTAATTCTCCTATGATTTCTTCATGGTCGACAGATGGTGCTTTGTGAACCGGTCCACGATGAATGGCTTTTGGCTGCGATCCCGGACAGGAGCATTGTTTTGATGCCAATACTGCTGCTTCATTATATGCCGGAGCTTCACGCATTTCAAAGCTGATCGCATTCTGTGGACAGGCCGGTAAGCAATCACCCAGACCATCACAATAGTCTTCACGCATCAGTCTTGCTTTCCCATCAACTAAATCAATAGCTCCCTCGTGACAGGCTTCTACACATAGACCGCAGCCGTCACACTTTTCTTCATCAATCTTGATAATCTTTCTTAGCATATCATTACCTCCATGATCATTTTATATGATATGATGATGAAAATATGTTGTAATTACAACAAAAGGGAGTTTTTATGAATTTAAATGAATGTCTGTTATTTAAAGATCTGTCTGTCCAACAGATCACAACCCTTCTTCATGATCTTCATGCCTATGAAAGATCCTATTCAAAAAATCATATCCTTGCCCATCCTCTTGATCATACCGATAAATTCGGTGTCGTATTAAAAGGAAAGCTGCATCTTATCCGCACCGATCATAACGGCAACCAGATCCTTTTAAGTGAAATCAATGAAAATGAACTCTTTATGGAAACCTTTGCCCTTGCCCATGAGCCTCTTCATGTCAGTGTCATCACCCAAAGTGAATGTAAGATCTTATGGATCCCGATCCGCCATCTCTTTTCAAATCAGATCGATAAAAGCTTCTTGATCCATCTTACAAATATCATGGCTCAGAAAAATTTGTTTTTGTCGCAAAGAGTCAATCACTTATCCAAAAGAAAAGCCGAAGAAAAAATCCTTTCTTTTCTTCATGACTATCAATTAAAAAATCAATCTTCTTCTTTTACAATTCCTTTTACACGTCAACAGATGGCCGATTATTTAGGTATGGATCGCAGTGCGCTTTCCTTTGTCCTGACAAAGCTGAAAAAGAAAAAGATTCTTGATTTTCACAAGAATCATTTTATCTTATATTAGCTGATGGCTGCTTCGAGCGCGATCTTCATCATGCTCGTAAAGCTTGTCTGTCTTTCTTCAGCTGTTGTTTCCTTATGAGTCACAAAAGAATCGCTGACCGTGATCAGACAAGCTGCATGCTTGCCTAATACCTTCGCATTGTGGAAAAGCGCAAAGCTTTCCATTTCCACGACATCACAGCCATGGTTTTTATAGAAATCATCCGTACTGTCATCTTCATGATAGAAAACATCGCTTGAATGAATTCTTCCTAAAACCAAAGGAATATCCAGTTTCTTTGCGGCATCAATGATCTTCTGATTCAACTGCGGACTTGGTGTCTGAATATCGGATTCATCGCCGTTCTGCACCTTGGCATACGTCGTTTCGCTCCAGCAGTCTTTTGCCAGAACAGTGTCAAATAAATCTAATTTTGGTGAATAAGCACCTGCTGTACCGATACGGATAATATTCTCAACATCATAGAATTTATATAATTCATAAGAATAAATACCGATGCTTGGCATACCCATACCACTGCCCATAACAGATACTTTATGACCCTTATATGTACCCGTATAACCAAACATATTGCGTACAGAGTTAAACTGCACAGGATTTTCTAAAAAGTTTTCCGCAATAAATTTAGCCCTCAGCGGATCTCCGGGCATCAGAACTGTTTTCGCAATTTCACCTGGTTTTGCGCTAATGTGTGGTGTTGACATTGTTTGTCCTCCTCCTTAAATACCATCTTCATTATACCTTTTTTTTATAAAAAATGATATACTTGAAGCATGAAAAGATTAGAAAGAATCAAAGAAGATATTTTCAAGCTTTATGATACGATTGAAAATGACATGAATCGACAATTATGCCGCAATCATCATTTACATGTTTATCATGAAATGGAAAAGCTCAGTAATGATGAATGTCTTTATATTGCTGCCCTGCTCCATGATATCGGCACCTATTTAGGATTCAGAGGGAAACATGCCTTGACGAGTGCGAAGTTTGCGAAAGAGTTTTTGGAAAAGTATGATTGTTTCAGCACAGAAGAATTAGATCTGATCTATGAGGTGATCGCTTTACACAGCAATAAGGATCAGGTTGATTTTTATGAAGCTGAGCTTTTGAAACAAGCGGATATGAAAGCTCATCACTTAGAAGATTTCTTTTGATATGTATGACAGCAAAAGCTGTCATTTTTTTAAGAGATCAAAGTCCCATTTTCCTTTAAATACAAAAGAATCGATTTCCCTGATTTCTTTCATTTTCTTTACATGCTTTTCTTTCGCACACTTTTTCATGATCTCGATCATTTCCTCAGGAGTAATGATTCCTTTAAACAGATAGATTGAATAAGAACCCGGAATGATATTGATCTCATTCATCATCAAATGATCGCTATATAGAAAATCAAAGCGAACGACCCCACTGCATTCAAAATCAATAAAGCTTTTTCTCGCAAGCTTTTGAATCTCTTGAACAAGTTCTTCTTCTATTTCGGCAGGACAACTACGTGTTGCCGGTTTTTGTTTCACAAGTGAACCGCCATATTTATCACTATAAGAATAATAATCATGATCGATATGAATTTCTTCAATGTTTGAAAGAATCTGTTCATGTTCATTACCAATGACCGCAATATTAAATTCCCTTACATTCTCCAGTTTTTTCTCAACGACCAGCTTATGATCAAAAGCAAAGGATTCACAAATCAAGCGGTCCATTCTCTCATCATCATAGACACAATTAATACCGATCGAGCTGCCGCCTTTTGCCGGTTTCACGATCCACGGCTTCACTAGCGGAATCTCTTTTAAAAGACCTAAATTATTTAAGATCGTATCTTTATGGATCACAACTCCCTCATTATGAGGTACGTGAAATACCTGAAACATTCTTCGCATGAGATCTTTATCCATAAAAACAGCACATGCAGCTAATGAGCTTTGCGCATACGGAAGATCTAAAAGTTCGAATAATCCTTGAATGCTTCCGTCTTCACCACTCACCCCATGCATCAAAGGAAATGCCATATCAATGCCAATCTTTTTGTTCCAAGCCTTTTTTACCTTTAAATAAACATCCTGATGTTTCTTCTCAAAGGTTACTTCCTTACATAAACGCAGATTTACATTGGCATAGAAATCGAAATCATACAGACATTCTCCGATATAAAAACGATTTTCCTTACTTGTATAAACTAAAATAACCTCATCTTCTTTAAAATATTTGACCATCTGTAAAGCAGAAAGAATCGAAATTTCATGTTCTGTCGAGCTTCCGCCATAAACAAGTGCAATCTTCATAGAAACCTCCTACAATAACCTATGCCTTTTTTTCTGAAGCGTTCATCAAAACTTCAGGTATATCATTCTCAATGAGCATCGTATCCCCTTCCTCGATCATCGTCCTCATCAAGATCAAGGCATCCCTCATCGTTGCACAATAAGCCACATTTTCCATATCATAGCCGGCTTCCTTTAAACCGGTAACGATATCACTGCATTCACCAACAAGCACGATTTTCTCACAAAATGCCATCTGTGTGCCAAATACCTGGCTGTAATAGCCATGAAGCTCGCCCAGATCAATAAAGCCCGGCGTCACAAGCAAATGCCTTCCCGGCATCATTTTAAGCACCTCAAGCGAAATACGGGCACTTTCAGGATTTGAATTATAAGCATTATCAATACACATCCCCTTATAAAAAGGTTTGAGTTCCATACGATGTTCAACCGGCTTGGCACAAGCGATCGCCATCTGAATCAAAACAGGATCCACTTTCAAATAATACCCTACACCAATCGCAAACAAACAATTCAGGATATTGTGTTCACCTAAAAGTATTGTTGAAAAATGAACAAGATGATCCCCTAACATCACATCAAACTGACTCCCTAAATGATCACAGACAAGATGGATGGCCTTAAGCTGGGCAGCACTATGAAGTCCCACACGGGTCACTTCACATGCCAGATTCATCTCCTGTTCATGAAGATAAAAGTTATCAAAATTAAAAAAGCCCATTCCCTGCTCCGGCAAAGACTCCAGCAGCTTCATCTTTTCATGAAGGATATTCTCGATCGATTTAAAAGTAGAAAGATGCTGAGGCCCTACAGCTGATACGATACCGATCACAGGCTCTACAAAAGTACATAGATCCTCAATTTCATGCATATGATCTGCACCCATTTCACAAATAAAAACCTCTTGATCACTCATTTCTTCCAATATCGTCTTCGTAATACCCATCTCATTATTATAAGAAGCCTTTGTCTTTAAACATAAATATTTCATCGACAACACATCATAAACAAGATTCTTGATACTAGTTTTCCCATAACTGCCCGTAATACCAATCTTGATTCCCTCAAACCGGTCACATTTTTTCTTTGCCTTCAATACATAACTTTTTCGAATTGAAGTTTCAATCGGATCTGTGATCCAAATATACAGATAAAAGACAAAATGATGAAAGATCATCATAAACAGCATCAACAACTGATTCAATATCTCCCAAAGCACCAAAGATAAACAAAAAAAGGTGATATCCAAAATAATGATCAACGCAAATAAACGCATGATCCTTTTCGTAATCTTTAACTTTTCCTGATATACCTTCGTATTTTTAATGGCTGCAGGCAACATCATCAAGATCACCAAATAATACAGTATGGCAATATCATACGCTTCAAGCAAGATAACGATACCCGACAATAGAATCATTCCTATCAGATCCTTGATTGTCAGATCCATCGTATCTAAATAACGATCCTTCTGATAATGAATCTTTTGAAAAAAACAGATATCATCAATACTTAACAAATTCCAATAAATAAGAACCGCTATCATTGATCAAGTCCCTCCAAAAACTGCTTCACGATGAAACAAAAACGCGCATACTCCTGATAATAAGCAAAATGATCGCCACCCTTAAATACGATAAGAGTACTCTGTGACATCAGCTCATGCATCCTCTTTCCCATCCATAAAGGTGTTTCCTTATCGTATTCACCCCATATAAGCAAAACAGGCACCATGATTTCCTTCATGACCTCACTCAGATCCTGATTCACCGCATCTACCAAAACTTTCCTTAAAAAGACAGATCCCTTTTCATAATCATAACTGCCTTTCATATGAAATCCCTTATGATGAAGAAAAATACGAAGTTTTCTTTTTAGCGATAAGGGGGCACGGATGCCTGCTGCCCCTGTCAGAACCATCGCTTTAACAGGATACTTGGATGCATAAGCGATCGCTACTCTGGCACCAAAAGAATGTGCGATAAAAATCGGATCATAAACATCCTTTGATATAAGAAACGTATGCAATGCATCGACATAATCTTCAAATTGATGATAATCCTCAATTTCATCACTTTTCCCAAAACCAAATAAATCTAAATTAATACATTTATAATCATGTGACAGTAAAGCTGCATGCGGATTCATCAGCTGCATAGAAGCTCCCCAGCCATGAAGAAATACAAGGGGCTGTTGATGGCCCGTAATAAGTGAATTGATATTCAATAGATCCCTCCACTATCATGATATGAAAAAAAGAGAAATTCATTTCTGAACTTCTCTTTTTTGTCATTTCTTCATCTGAATACAATTATTTAGATAAAGCTCTCTTTTTGTTTAAAACAACAAGAATTGCAAGACTCAGAAGAGCCATCATGCCATAGCATCCAATTAAGCTCATATCTGAAGTATTAGGCGTTTCTGTTGGCTTATCTTCACTGCCTGTGTCAGGGTCAGTTGGAGTTTCAGGATTTGTTGGAACATTGCTGCCAGCCTTAACAACTGTAACTTTGATTTCTCTGGTTACACCGTTAGCATCAGCTACGATCACTGTTTCTCCTTCTTTAACAGCAGTAATCACACCATCTTTAACAGTTGCGACACTTTCATCCTGAGATGTCCATGTTACTGGTACCGGATTACCCTCATGATCTTTAGCTGTTACGTTTACTGTTAAAGTAGCACCTTCTTGTAATTCAACCTCAAGACTGTCAAGCTCAAATACATTTGTATCTGTATTCTTATCAGTCCTATCAGCTGATACATAGTAAGTATCTAAAGTGTATTCAAAATCTTCACTTTCATTTGCGATAACTGATTCAATATCAGTTGTACCCCAATAGTTATCAGAAAGATTCGCTTCACCACTTACACCATCTTCATAGAAGCGTACTGCATAGCTTCCGAATGAAGTATCATCAGGACGTGAAACAAAGGCATTTTCACTTAAATCAGCAATTGTTGATCCATAAGCAAAACGAACACCATTTGCTTTCGTGAATGTATTATCTGTTACGGTAACATTTTCAGTACCACCGAAATAAATACCGCTTAAAATATTTTCAAAGCTATTGCCAACATAAGAAATATCGTTTGATGCGGAAACTGTTGGATTTGCCCAATCAGGATTATGATAAGCACTCATCGTATAATTCTTAATGACATTATTTTCAACAAGCATACCATTAATACCTGCACCTGTAGTAATAGCTACTGTATAAGGAGCATTTCCTAATGTTTCTTCAAGAATCAATTCATTGTCCTTGATAACAACATCTTTATATTTACCCTGAAGATAAATTGTAGAAGCATTTGTGTCAAGAGATACTAAATTTGAAGCACCATAGAAATGAATATTTTCAATTGTCAAGCCTTCAAGTTCTTCATCTGTTGTGTTGACAGCTACGACACCAAATAATTCAGCGCCTTCTTCACCAACTAACTTAATGGCCTTATTTAAAATCTTAACTTCTTCTTCATGTCTGCCGCTAGCAACTACAACTGTTTCACCATCTTTAGCAGCATCAACAGCAAGCTGAACACTTGAATACTTATTTTCACCAATTGTAGCAGCTACTTCACCATAAACACCGTTACCTAAATCTTCAAGACCAGTAACTGTTGAAGTTCCTGTACTATTGCTAACAAAAACAGGTAATTTTGTTGTATCACCACCGAATGTTACAACAGCGTTATCATCTACATTCAATGAAGCTTCCTGATCTCTTGCGTCAACATTGACAGCATACCAAGAATTAGCACCCGTAACAAATTCAACGTCACCTTTTAATGTCACATCACTCTGATTTACGATCAAAGGTGCACCACTTTGTGCTGTTGTATGATCCAAAGTAACATTTTCAATAGTTAATGTCGTATCATAAACATCTAATACATGTTTTGCCAATTCATTAGTCTCTAAAGTAACATTCTCTAAAACAGCATTTTCTACCTTATCAAATTTCACAAGATTATTCTGTCCATATGAATTTGTATGGAATGTATCTGAAGCTGTAATTGTGTGTCCATTACCATTGATCGTCAGATTTTCTACAGGATTATCATCTTCTCCAACAAAATATAATCCTTCGTCTAATGTAATATCACTGGCTAATTCAATCGTAGTGTTATCTCTTACATCTTTTGCAATTTGTTGAGGAAGATTTGTTTTGTCATCAACCTTGATTGTCATGCTTTCAACATTGACATTACTTCCGCTAACTCCCGGATTCCAAGCATATCCATAAGTATCAGAATAATATCCAGCATAAGCATTATCGGTAAAATCAATCGTCAGATTTTTAACCGTTACATTACCTTCAGTAACTGTACCAGCACTTACCCATGCACTAAGAGTGACATTCTCCAAAACCGTATTTCCAGCATCTTTAGTATTAATATAAATAGAGCCACCAAATTTACCAGATTCGGATTCTAATGTTACTGTATCAACATCCTTAAGTGTCAGATCTTTTGCATTTACCAATTCAACAACCTTATTTGTACCATCATAATATGTGTTATAATTTGCCTTTAAGGTTACATTTTCAATGGTAACGCCGTTTCCACCAATTGTGACAAAATTCTGTCCGTTCCAATTACCTGTATTTGGATCATAATCACTTGTGATTGTTACATCACCTTCACCAACAATAGTAAGATTATTAGCTGTGATTGGGAATACAAAACCTGTTGCATTATTAATCTTAAGACTAGAATAAGTGTCTATCATGCCTTTTGTAAGAACATACTCTCCAGCTGAAAGCACCCAAGTCTGTCCATCTGCCCCGCCATCAGCCTGGCTAGCAATTGCTGCAGCAAGCTCTGTAGCATTACTGATCTCTACAACATTCTCATTTGTCGTAGTTGCCGTAACATTGGTAACATTCACAGTAGGAACACATACAGATGCTGCCAATGCTAAAGCTAAAAATAATTTAAGCCTTCTCATTTTTATCTCCTTTCCTATGCTTAATTGATCTAAAATGAAACTTTTACGTTCTCTAGTTTTATAATGGAAATGATTGGAAATGTAGCAATTTTCATCATAAAATCATAAATATTTGATTGATAGAAAATTTCTAGGTTTCCAGTCAAATTCTTACCATTTTTTTACATTTTTCGAAAAATGAAAAAAGCATCTGTATCATTTAATACAAATGCTTAATTAAAAGAAATCTTCTGAACCTGATAGCCGGCATCTTTGACTGCTTGACTTAAAGTATCTTCAGATATTTTATTTTTCATATGCACCTCCGCCATTCCATTATCAAGATGTACCTTTGCATATACGCCTTCTAAGGCATTTAAAGCATTTTCTACACGTACTTTACAATGCGAACAGGTCATACCATATATTTTTATTTTTGCTTCGAACGGATAGTGAGAGAGATTCTTATCTTTTATGCGTACTTTTTTAATCGGTTCACTTTCACCTCCGCAGCATCCGCTTTGTAGTTTTTTCATATAGCTCTTGATCGAATAAATACATATCATGATAATAATTAATATCAGAAAAACTTCCATGATGACTCCTCCTGAGTTAGTTTTAACTAACTTTATTATAATCCTACTTCCCTTCCTGTCAAGTCATTTTTATAAAGAAAAAGCTCTTCATAAGAAGAACTTTCATTTAATCGCAGTTATTGAATCTGTTCACTTAAATGCCTGGGTGTCCTTATCAATGCTGTTTCAAAAACACCCTTTTGGAGCGGATGATCCCCTATCAAAATCCTCAATCCAGATCAAGAACATATAAACGAACTTCTTCCATTCGATCACAATAGTCTGATAATTCTTTTCTGCGTGAACATTCTGTCTTTATGACCAACTCATCCACTCCATATATCTTCCCGGCATGTTGATGATCCAAAAAATGATCCGCCTTTCGAGATTCAATATAACAACGCAACCAATTATACTCTTCAATATTTTTAAATCCTTGTGATTGATACCAGCGATTGCCGCTTCATCCTGCTGAGTCCATACCTCACAATAATGAATACCTTTCTCTAAAAGCTTCTTCCTTGCTTCTTTCCATAAATCTAAAGCTATATGTCTGCGTCTGTATTGCGGCAATACCGCTAAATTCCAAATGACTGCCCCTCTATGAGATGAGGCAACGCATAATGTTTTTGGTTTCTTTTCAATCTCCACATCAATCAATCCAACGATCTTCTCATCTTCGCTTGCTACTAAACAAATCGCGTCATTTTCATACTTGACCCGTTTTGTCATCACATCATCATGATACGAGGTATCTAAAAAAGAGTACACGGCAAGCAAGCCACTTTTTTTCATCATCTTCTCGATATGCACGTATGACCATCATCGTCCTCCAAACACAATAAACAAATCTTACTTTTTACTTAATTTCTTAGAAATATATCTCTCGACCCTGTCTACTTCCTTTGGCATCGTCCATCCTGATCGTGAAAAAGCATCCTTGGCATAAGATTTAAATAGATACATACATGATAATAAAGCTTCGCTCATTTCTAAGTTACTGGCCGTATGAAACCACTTTTCCATTAATTCATGGTCATGTTCATCGATATATTCAAAGATCCTTTTATAACATTTTCCAAGCTTTATTTTTTCATGATGATGAAGCTGGATATCAAAGCTCATCATTTTCAGACATTCTTCCATACAGATATGTGTAAAGTAATAATTCGCATATAAAAGATCATGACGTAAGATACCCTTTAAGACATAAAGGGCAATCCAGTAAAATTCATTGATACATGCCAAGGCTTCTGAATGAGAAAGCATCTCGATTTCATAGGTGTGATTAAGATAGTCTTTTTTCGTGCAAAGATTTCTTTTGTCTATGATCACATGAACATTCTCTTCCCGCAAATATTCCTGAAGATCACTAAGAGGAGCTATTTTTAGATCAATGCGATTTCCATCCTGAAACATCATGAGATAGGTGCGGGCATGTTTCAGACATGGCATTGCTTCCGGTTTTTGTAAGATCATGATATCTCCAAAATCTCGAATGAACGTGTCATCAAAATCATTCACATCTTCCACAAAATAAGTAATATCATAGTCACTGAAAACATCCGCTTCATCCGTATTGCGGCTGCTCTCCTGTGTGATAAGCAGGATCCGCTCATCTTTGGCTTTAGAAAGGATCAGCTCCATCATTTCCGACTGACTTCTCATAAAAAGCTCCTTGCCGCTTTATAGCCATACTTTTCTTCAGTTTCTAATACCGCACGATTCACAGCCTTTCCTAAAACATAGGACGCTATCGTGCCTACAACATCAGGACTTGATTTTATTTTACCGGTTGCCAACGCATAGATCGAATCCCCATCCATGGAAGTATTGAGCGGACGTATCGTACGAGCAAGTCCATTGTTTGCCATGGCTGCCACCTTGTTCATTTCTGTTTTATTTAAAGCGGCATTTGTGACGATGGCACCGATCGTCGTATTGAAAGAAAATTTACTGGCGATTTGAAGCAGCTTGACGGCTTCCTGTTCACTGCTCATCATGCCATCCTTTTTCGCATTCAGAAGACCTGCTAACTGATGATTGGAATCCAGCTCATATACATCGCCAATAGCATTGACGACAACGATAGCCCCCACTTGCAAACGGCCTGTCTGCACGGCATAGCATCCTAACCCTGATTTCATCGCAAACTCATCACCGCGTATCTTTCCTACCGTTGCTCCCATACCGGCTCCGACATTGCCATTACGTTCCAGATGTTTTTCACTGTCCACACAAGCTGCATAACCCATTGCTGCATCCGGGCGAACACGATCATCCACACAGCCTAAATCAAAGATACAGGAACCAACGACGATCGGTACTAATGACTTTCCAACCTTTAAGCCGATCTTATGTTCTTCCAAATATTTCATGACACCACCGGCAGCATCCAAACCATAGGCACTGCCCCCGCTTAACAGCAATCCGTGAATACCATCATTACTGGCCGTGGGCTTCAACAGCTCCGTTTCTCTGGAGGCAGGCCCGCCGCCACGCACATCAACTCCACATACAGCCTTCTTTTCACAAAGAATCACACTGCATCCGGTCGCATGCTCTTCATCCTGTGCGTGTCCAATGCGAATCCCTTTGATATCATGTAAACTGATAGGTTTCCATTCACTCATTTTTCCACCTGCTTTCTTATTCATCTATCGATAAATCTATTCTAACATAAAACAAGATGAAAAAAAGATAATTTCATAAAAGCATATTACCATTGACATTTATTGGAAAAAGCCTATAATATACTTAAAATATTTTATTTAAAATATTTTAAGTAATTAAGGAGGAGATCATGCTAGCAGAAGAATTCCAGAAAGTCTATGACATTTTCAAAATGAACTTCTATGCATCTTTATGCCGTAATACGAAAGATTTAAATATGCAGGAAGCTTTCAGCCTAGATATCATATATATGCTGAAGGAACCCACGATCCTTGAATATGCCAGCTATATGGGAATCTCACAGCCCAATGCTACCTATAAGATCAATCAGATGATCGAAAAAGGCTATCTGACTAAAGTGCCAAGCAAAGAAGATAAGCGTGCTTCACATTTAAAGGTCACACAGAAATTTATTGACTGTTATCGGGAAAATGATTTATATATCGCAAAAACGCTCAATCATATTGAAAAGATCTTTGACCCTGAAGAAGTGGCCCTTCTTGAAAAAATGCTTATTAAGATTGATGACGAAATGAAAAAAGGAGAACATACAAATGATTAAAATTATTACCGATTCTACATCCGATATTTCTTTAGAGCTTGCGAAAGAAATGAATATCGAAATCGTACCTCTGATCGTACGTGTTGATGGACATGAATATAAAGACCGAGTTGAACTGTCACCGGAAGAATTTTATAAGCGACTGGAAGAAAAAGATCTGACCCCTTCGACTTCCCAGCCGTCACCTCAAGACTTTTTAAAAGTCTATGAAAAAGCAAAAGAAGCCGGTGATGAGATCTTGGTGATCACACTATCCGCTGAAGTCAGCGGCACTTATCAAAGCGCCATGATTGCGAAAGATCTTCTTGAATATGATAAGATCCAGGTCATCAACAGTGCCAATGCCACTTTTGGATTAAGGATCATCATTGAAAAAGCTCTCCAGTTAAGAAATGAAGGCAAGACGCTTGAAGAAATAGTTTCGATCTTAGAGAAATATAAAGAAAAGGTTCATATCTTTGCCTTAGTAGATACTTTAGAATATTTCTATAAAGGCGGTCGTCTTTCTAAGACCAGTGCAACGGTAGGAACGCTATTAAAATTCAAACCTGTCGTCGGTATCAAAGAAGGAAAGCTTGAATTGTTTGCGAATTGCCGCGGTACCCGTAAAAGCATTTCTAAGATCATCGAGCTTATCCATGAAACAGGTGATATCGATCTGCAGGAACCCGTATGCATCGGCTATACCGGAAATGATGAAGGCTTGGATAAATTTGAAGATCTTTTAAAAGAAGAATTTCATTTTGATAAAGCCATTCATGGCATCGTAGGTCCGGTCATCGGCTCTCATGCAGGGCCGGGCGGGCGAATCATTGCCTTTGTAAGAAA